>JAJZQG010000278.1 GCA_021847645.1 Myxococcales bacterium | reverse complement strand
CGTTTGATCCCGTGCTGGCCACGCGGCTGTTCTGCAGCAGCACGTCCGCGCCGGGCAACGCACGCCCGGGGTCGCTCTCGACCTTGATGACGACCTCGTAGGGAGCAGGCGCAGGCGCCTCAAAGCTCGAACACGACACCACGCTCGCGGCGGCCAGGGCTGCGCCGAGAATCTTGCTGCAAACACCGCAGTCCATGCTGCCGCCTACCATAGCACGGCCGGCCTTCGTGTCGCGCGCTCCCCGTTGCCGGGCGCCCCTAGCCGTGCCGAGTTCGACCACGTCCACGATGGCAACCTGTCGCCCGCGCGTGAAAGGAGCCCTACGCCCGCCGGCAAACACTCCGCAGCTTGTTGACGAGCGCCTCGGGCAAGTATGGCTTCTGGATGAAGCCGGCCAGGCCCTTTCCCGCGAAACGCTCCACGGCATCCTGCTCGTTGTAGCCGCTGGTGAGCACGACGCGGATGTTCGCGCGGACCTTGCGCATCTCCGCAAACGTCTCCGCCCCGCTCATTCGCGGCATGGTCATGTCCAACAGCACCACGTCGATCTGCTCGCCATGCTCGCGCACCACCCGCACGCCCTCGGTCCCGTCTTCGGCCGTCATCACCCGGCACCCGAAGTGCTCCAACAACTCCCTGGCCAGCGTGCGCGCGATGTCGTCGTCGTCCACGACCAGCACCGTGATCTCTTCGTCCATGGCGACCGGGGGCGGGGACGGAAGCGGCGCGGGGCGCCCCGCCGTGGCACGCGCCGAGCACGGGATCAGAACCTTGAACGTGGTGCCTTGGCCGGGCTCGCTGTAGACCCGCACCGTGCCGTGGTGCCCGCGAACGATGCCCAGCACGGCCGCCAGGCCCAGCCCTCGGCCCGCGAATTTCGTGGTGAAGAACGGGTCGAAAATCCTGCCCACCGTAGCGACGTCCATGCCCTGGCCCGTGTCCGTTACTTCCAGGTACACGTACGGTCCCTCGGCCAGCTGATCGCTCAGAAACGTCGATGACAAGTACTCGCGGCTGGCATGCATCGCGCCCGTCGTGATCGTGATCGTCCCGTTCTCGTCTCCGAGCGCGTCCGAGGCGTTGGTGATCAGATTCATCACCACCTGGCTGAGCTGCGACGCGTCCGCCTCGATCATCGGCAGATTGGCCGCGAGCTGAAGCCGCAGCGCGGCGCGCTTGGAGATGACCGTCTGCAGCAGGTGGATCATCTCCTCGACAAAGCGCGACAGGTCGACGGGCTCCACGACGAACTTGCCCTTGCCCGAGTAGGCCAGCAGCTGGCGTGTGAGGTCGGCGGCGCGACGGCCGGCAGCTTCGATGCGCGACAGGGTGTCCCGGGCCGGCGAGTCGTCCGGCAGCTGGGCCAGGGCCAGGCCGGCGTTGCCCAGCACGCCCATCAGCAGGTTGTTGAAGTCGTGGGCGATGCCGCCCGCGAGCACACCCAGGCTCTCGAGCTTCTGCGCGTGCTGCACACGCTCCTCGAGCACGCGGCGCTCCTGCTCGGCTTGTAGCCGCGCCGTGATGTCGTGCCCTACCACGATCACCGACGGCTCCCCCTGGAACTCCAGGGGAATCGCCACTACCTCCGCCACGATCGCGCTACCGTCCCGCCGCAGGATGCGCTCCTCCACGGCCGGGGCCGGCTCCCCCGTCTCCAGCATCCGTCGGATGCGCGCCTCGACCACCGCGCGATCGTCCGGGTGCACGAGCATCAGCGCCGGATTGCCCAGCAGCTGCTGCGGGCCGTCGTATCCCAACAGCTTGATGCCACGCTCGTTCGCGTAGACGATCGCGCCGTGCCGGTGCACCACGATCAGATCCGGCGACTTGTCGATGAGCGTGCGAAAGCTCTCCTCGGACCGGCGAAGGGCCTGCTCGTCCTGCCTGCGCTGGGTGACGTTGCGGACGATCGCCAGGATCTCGTCCGGGCCGCTGGCGACGTGGCGGGCCTCGAAGTAGCGCCGACCACCCGGCAGGTCGAGGGGATATTCGTGGGTCTCGACCTTGCCGGATTGCAGCGCCCGACGCATGGCGCTGCGGCTCGCCGCGGCCACCTCCGGCGGCAGGAGATCCTCAAGCGTGTGTCCGACAATGGTGGCGGGCGGCGCCGCCAGCTCGCTCTCGTCGGGTGCGAAGAACTCCAGGAACGTGCCGTCCGCCCGGATGCGAAACATCAGGTCGGGCAGCGCATGCAGGATCGCCTTCAGACGCGCGTCGCTCGGCGCTGGCGCCGCGTCCTCTGGATCTCGTCCGGATTCGTCCCGCTGCTCGCTCACATGCTGCCCAGCTCGCTCGAAACTGTCGTCGCGCTGCAAGGGCGGCGCGCAGGAGAATCCTGAACGCCGTGGGCCCGCTCAGGTTGCCAGGATACCACCCGGACGCGCCGCGCGCCGTCCACAGACGGTCCGCCCACGCCGGCACCGCGACCCGCTCAGTCATTTGCCCCGGAACCACGCGGTGCACCGCGTCGTCCCGCATGCGATGCGCTTGACGGCCGCTACTTGACGTTCACCGTCACATCGGCGGACAGGCCAGCACGGAATGCGAGATTCGCGGGTGGGTCGACCCACTCGATGCGCACCGGCACGCGCTGCACGACCTTCACGAAGTTGCCCGAGGCATTGTCGGGCGGCAGCAACGAGAAGGTCGAGCCCGTGCCCCCGGCCAGGCTCTGCACCTTGCCTTTCAGCTCCACGCCCGGAAACGCATCGAGCGTGATCGACGCGGGCTGCCCCGGGCGCATCCGTCCGACCTCCGTTTCCTTGAAGTTCGCCACCACGTAGGTTTGCAACGGAACCAGCTCGAGCAGCGGCTGCCCCGGCTGGACAAGCTGCCCATCATGCACCGACAGACGCGACGCCATCCCGTCGTTCGGAGCGAAAATCTTGGTGTACGAAAGCTGCAAACGCGCCAGCTCGAGCTGCGCCTCCGCGCTTTGGACCCTCGCGTCCGCCAGATCCGCGTTGGCCTTGGCAGCGTCGATCTGCGCACTGACCTGCGAGGTCTGGTCGAGGTGCCCTTGCGCCTCACCGACGCGACTCATGGCGATGCGCTCGGCCTGCTGGGCCGCCACGATCTGCGCCTTGGCCTGGTCCAGCGCAGCATGGGCGCCGTCGTACTCGGACTGCGCCAGATCCAACTGGGCTTGGGGAATGGCCGATTGCGCGGCGAGCCCCTTGGCGCGCTCGTAGTCCAGATCGGCCGTGCGCGCAGCGGCTTCGGCGCGCGCCAGCCCGGCCTTGGCAGCCTCCACCTGCGCCTTGGCGGCAGACACTCCCGAGGACGATCCCGCCACCTGCGCCCGCGCGCTCTGGAAGCCGCCCTTGGAAGTGGCCGAGACGATGTCGACCTGCGCCGCCGCAGCGGCCGCCTGCGCCTTGGCCGTGCGCAGCTCCGCCTCGGCCTGCTTGACGCGCGCCGCGTAGTCCGCCGGATCCAGCTCGATGAGCAGCTCGCCTTTCTTGACGACTTGGTTGTCCGTCACTAGCACGTGAAGCACCTGCCCCGCCACGCGCGCCGCGGTCGGCACCGTGTCCGCCGCCACCTGCGCGTCGTCCGTGGTCTCGAGGTTCTTGGTCAGCTCCAGGTACACGCTCGCGCCGATCGCCGCCAGCAGCGCGATGCCGCCCAGAATCATGAACGGCCGTTTCCCGCTCTTGGGCGCCGGCGCCGCGGCCGGCTTCGCCGTGTCCTCCAAGCCTCGCGATGGGGCCTTGGCTGGCGTGGTGACCGTCGAGTTCTCTTCCATGACATGACCTCAGTGCGAAAACTCGCCCGGCGGTGGGGCGGGCATGGCGCGATCCGTCTTGAGGAACAGCAGCAGCGGCAGCGCGCAGAGGAACAGAATCCCCGAAAGCAAGAACAGCTTCTCGAACGACAGGACCATCGCCTGGCGACGTACCATGCCCGCGAGTGCCGCAAGGGACGCCATCTTCGCCGACACCGGGTCGAAGCCGCGGGACACCAGCCCGGCTCCGATGGCGTTGAGACGCGACATCGTGTCCGGATCCGTGGGCGTGACGTGCGCCGACAGCGCCGTATACGCGGTGGTTGTGTCCCGCGACAGCATCGTGGCGAAAATCGCCAGGCCGATCGAGCCCCCCACCTGGCGGAACAACGAGTTCAGGCCCGTCGCGTCCGTGAGCTTGTGCCGCTCGATCGTGGACAGCGACACCGTGGTCAGCGGCACGAACAGACAGCTGAAGCCGATGCCCTGAAGCAGAAGCGACGAGACGATGCCCGTGGTGGACGTCATGAGCGTGAAGTGGCTCATCTGATAGGCGCCGATCGCGAACATGATGATGCCGAAGCCCACGACCACCCGGGGCGATGTCTTGTTGTAGATGCGCCCGATGATCGGGGTAACGAGCATCATGATGAGCGTGCGCGGCATCAGGGCGATGCCCGAGTCCACGGCGGTGAAGCCGAGCAGCGTCTGCATGAAGAGCGGCAGCAGGAACGTGACCGAGAACAGGATCGAGAACTGCACCGACGAGATGAGCGTGCCCGACAGAAACACCCGATCCTTGAACAAGCGCAAGTTGACCACGGGCGCCGGCGCGGTCAGCTCCCGGATGACGAACGCCGCGATCGCGAACACCGAAACCACGGCGCAGCCCTGGATGAGGCCGGACTGGAACCAGTCCTTGGAGTTGCCTTCCTCGAGCAGGTACTGCAACGAGGCCAGGCCCACCGAAAGCAGCGTGATGCCGAGCCAGTCGAGGTTCTTTCGCTGCTGCTCGGCAATGGCCCGGTTGGCCGCCGCGATGTCCTCCGGCTCGTAGACGAAGCGCGATACCATGAAGAGCCCCAAGGCACCGACCGGCAGGTTGATGTAGAAGATCCACGGCCAGCTGTAGTGGTCGACGATGTAGCCGCCGAGCGTGGGGCCCAGCGCCGGCCCGATCATGACCGCCATGCCGAACAGCGCCATCGCCATGCCCTGCTCCTTGAGCGGGAACGTCTGACGCAAGATGGCCTGCTCGGTGGGCTGCAGCGCGCCCGCTCCAAAACCCTGGACCACGCGGAACGCCACCAGCGTCTCGAGCGATCGCGCCATGCCGCACAGCGCCGAGCCCGCGACGAACAACCCCAGGCAGAACAGGTAGACGCGCTTCTGCCCGAACTGCCGCCCCAGAAATGCGGTGAGCGGCATGACGAGCACCGTGGCGATGATGAATCCGGTCGACACCCACGTGATCTGCTCGACCGTCGCACCCAGCCCGGCCTGCAGGTGAGGTACTGCCACGTTCACGATCGACGCGTCGATCGTTCCCATCAGCGTGCCGAAGGTGACCGAAAGGGCAACAACCCACTTATTGACGGGCGGAGCAGGCATGTCGCTGTCTTCGAAGAGGCTGGAGTCGGGGCTGGAACGTTGGCACTGAGCTGACGGCGGCGGGGGGCGCCGACGAGCGCCGACTTCCTACCCCGTTCGATGCGCCAGATCCACTACGGTTTCGCCTTTGGCGCGCGGAGCGGCGACCCTAGCGTTTCCCGGCCTGCGCAAACACGTTGAGCGCCGAGCCTGCACGGAACCAGCCGATCTGCTCGGCGTCGAACGAGTGCTTCAACAAGACCGTCTCTTGGGTGCCGTCGGCGTGCCGCAGCGTGCACCGTACGTCCTTGCCCGGGGCCAGGGAGCCGAGATCGTGGAGCGTGAGCCGGTCGTGCTCGCGAACGCGGTCGTAGTCTGCCGCGTCGGCGAACGTCAGGGCCAGAACGCCCTGCTTCTTGAGGTTCGTCTCATGAATGCGCGCGAACGAACGCGCCACCACGGCCTTGGCTCCCAGATGCCGCGGACTCATCGCCGCGTGCTCCCGGCTCGAGCCCTCCCCGTAGTTCCAGTCGCCAACTGCCACCCACCCGACACCCTGGGCCTTGTACTGCCGCGCCAGCGCCGCGATGGGCACGTCGCGCTCGCCCGTCAGCTCGTCGAGCGCCGTGCCCGGCTTGCTCGAGAACGCATTGGTCGCGCCCAGGAACATGTTGTCGCTGATGCGATCGATGTGGCCACGAAAGCGAAGCCACGGGCCCGCCGGCGAGATGTGGTCCGTGGTGCACTTGCCCACCGCCTTGATCAACACCACCAGGTCGGTCATGTCCCGCCCGTCCCACGGCAGGAACGGCGCCAAGGCTTGCAGACGCTCGCTCTTCGGATCGATCGCGACCTGCAAGCCCGTGCCGTCTTGCGCCGGCTCGATGAACCCCGCATGGCCCGAGGCGAATCCGCTCGGCGGCAGGCCGTCGTTCTCCACGATCGGCGGCGGGGCCAGCCGTACCGGCGCCCCGTTTCCCGTGGAGATCGCGTCGGTCATCGGGTTGAACGACAGGCGCCCGGCGAACGCCAGCGCGGTCACGATCTCGGGGCTCGCAATGAAGCTCAACGTCGACGGGTTGCCGTCGTTTCGACGCGGGAAGTTGCGGTTGTAGCTGTTGATGATGCTGTTGGTCTCGCCCTGCTGCACGTCGTGGCGCTTCCATTGGCCGATGCAAGGGCCGCACGCGTTGGCCAGGACCGTTGCCCCGGCGCGCTCGAATTCCTCGAGGATGCCGTCGCGACGCAGGGTCTCGAAGATCTGGTCGGAGCCGGGCGTGACCAGCAGCGGTCGCGCGGCCTTCAGCCCCTTGGCGGTCGCGTCGCGAACTACCGTTACGGCGCGCACCATGTCCTCGTACGAGGAGTTGGTGCAGCTGCCGATCAGCGCGTACTTGAACTCGTCGGGCCAGCCTTCCTGGCGCACCGCCGCGCCGAACTGCGAGAGCGGAAACGCCTTGTCGGGCGAGTGCGGCCCGTTGATGTACGGCTCGAGCTTGTCGAGATCGATCTCCACCACCCGGTCGTAAAACTTGTCCGGCTGCTCCTCGACTTCCGGATCGGCCCGCAACGCGCCCGCAAACTGCTCGGCGAGCGACGCGATCTCGCCCCGCCCCGTCGCCCGCAGATATACCGCCATCCGGGCGTCGAACGGGAACACCGACGTCGTAGCGCCATGCTCGGCGCCCATGTTGCACACCGTCGCCTTGCCCGTTGCGCTCAGGCTCGCGGTGCCCGGACCGAAGAACTCCACGATATGACCCGTGCCTCCACGCGTCGTCAAAATCCCCATCAGATGAAGGATGACGTCCTTGGGGGCTGCCCAGCCGCGAAGGCTCCCGGTCAAACGCACGCCGATCACCCCCGGCCAGCGCAGGCCAAACGGTCCTCCTACCAGCACGTCCACCGCGTCCGCGCCACCCACGCCGATCGCGATCATGCCCAGGCCGCCGCCGTTGGGCGTGTGAGAGTCGGTGCCAATCAGCATGCCGCCGGGGAACGCGTAGTTCTCGAGCACCACCTGGTGGATGATGCCCGCACCTGGCTGCCAGAACCCCAGCCCGTACTTCTTCGCCGCGCTCGACAGGAAGTCGTACACTTCCCGGTTGTCGTCGAAGGCTCGGAGCAGATCCTGCTTTGCGCCGTGCTGCGCGAGAATCAGGTGATCGCAGTGCACCGTGGCCGGCACCGCGACCCGCGGCACGCCCGCCTGCATGAATTGCAGAATGGCCATCTGCGCCGTGGCGTCCTGCATCGCGACCCGATCCGGCCACAGCCGGGCCGAGGACTTGAGCCGCTCGAACGACGAGCGACTCGCGGACCCGTCGGGATGCACGTGGGCGAACAGAATCTTCTCGGCGAGGGTCAGAGGACGGCCGAGCAGGGCGCGCGCCCAGTCGTGGCGCTCGACGCTGCGTTCGTACACCCGCTGGACGGACTCCGACGACAGAGAGGGGCTCGTGTTCATGGGCGACATCATGGTGTCGGCTGCCCGCCGGTTCAAGAGATGAGGGAGCAAGCGACCCTGCGCACCGGACCGCGTGCGATCAGAGCTCGTCGTCCGCCAGATCCGCCTGGCTCTCGTAGAACGGACAAGCACGGTAGGCTTGCGTCGCGGAGGCCGGGCACCCGCAGGTGAACAGATGCTCCTTGAAGCCTGCCTTGTGCAACAGCACGGACACCTGGCGACGCTCCCAACTGCCGAGGCGCTTGATCATGCACTCGTGGGACGGACGTGCGGGGCTCTCGGGCGGACCGTCGCTGGTCGGCGGAAGGCAGTAGATGCAGGCATCGCCGGAGACAGCTTTCCTGGCCGGGCTCTCCTCAGGAGGCTCGGAGGGCGGCTGCTTCCGGGGGGACATCGAACGCATCTCGCTGAGCTCTTGGATGCTCATCTAGGGAGATGGTTGCGCGATGACAAGGGGGGGGCCGCGCAGTTGGTGCGCGAGGGCGGAGGGTCAGAACCAGAACTGGCCGACCAGGCGGCCTTCCTTCTCCGTCCAGCCGTCCTTCTGGTTGCGGGTCGCACGTACGTCGCGCCAGCGGTACAGGGCCGTGAGCACGCCCACGTTCCGGAAGAAGAACCAGTGCAGGGCGGCGCGGGCGTCCTGCTCGTCGCGCTGGGCTTGTACGGCGCTTCCGGTGGCCGACAGGTCCGCAGGGGGGTTCTCCAGGTTGCCCGACCGGTACTGGCCGTAGTCCGCGGCGAAGAAGAAGTGGTGGGGCCACAGCAGCAAGCCCACAAAGGCGTTGAAGGCCACTTGGGTGGACTTGAACTCGAGCTCGCGCTTCAGGTACGTCTCCGCCGACATCGACAGACGGCCCCAGCGGACGAACGCCTGTGCGTTGCCGGCCGGATAGCGCTCGACGGCACGCCGATCATACTTGCCGCCGAGGGCGACGGCGACGGTCAGCGGCACGGGCACGAACAGGATGGGGTTGTCGAATCGATTGTAGAAGCCGACGATGTTGGTGGTGATCTGGGCGCCCGCGGCGTAGGTGTAGTTGTTGTTGTTGTCCTTGAAGTAGCGGCCACCGACGTTGCCGGTCCAGGTGCCGGCGCCGCCGGCCACGAACGTGCGGAACTGCAGGGTGCCGGAGGGCTCGAGGGGCCCGCCGAACTCGGCGGCCGCGCCGTTGCCCTGCTCGAAGGCCGACAGCATGTAGTAGGCCGGATCGACCAGCGGATCCTTGGCGATGGAGCGAATGGCCTCCGCGCTCAGGCCTCCGCCACCGCTGTTGATGTTGAAGTAGTGGCCGCTGTGTCCGACCGGGATCTGGAACTGGGCGAAGGTCAAGCGGGGAGTCTTCTCCGCCCGCATGCTCAACAGGAAGAAGGAGTTCTGCAGGCCCTTGATCGGACCCAAGGCGCGAAGCTGCAGCGCCGAGAAGCGCGTGTCATCCTTCGGCTGCGAGGCGTTGGCCTGATTCTCCCAGAAGTGGCTCTGCGTGACCTGGGCGACCACGCTGAACCGCACGCCCGGGTTGCCGTTGCACACCGTGACGCCCGGATCGAAGCGACAGCCGAAGTCCGCACAGTCCACCCGCCCGTCGCCGTCGTTGTCGATGCCGTCGGAGCACAGCTCGTCGTTGCGCTCGCCGTCCTTGTCCGAGCCCTTGCCGATGAGATCCTCGACCGACAAGCCCTGGCCGATGTCCGGCAGGTCCTCGGGGACTTGCGAGGTGGCGGCGCCGCCCCCTCGTTGATACGAGCCACGGCACACCGTTACGCCCGGCCCCTGGCAGCCCGGGTCCTCGCAGTCGATCTCGCCGTTGCCGTCGTTGTCGATGAAGTCGCTGCACAGGCTGTTCGTGTTCTCGGGTACGCCCGACGGCTTGCACTCGGGCGCGTTGTAGCAGTCGGCGTCGGCGCAATCGACGACCGTGTCACCGTCGTTGTCGATGCGATCGTGGCAGTTGGTCTCGTGCGCGGGCTTGGTGGCTTCGGCCGGCGGCGCCGCGGGAGGCTGCGCGGGGGCGGTGGCCGCAGGAGGCTGCGCGGGAGCAGCGGTCGATGGTGGCGTGGGCGCAGGCGCCGTCGAGCCCGTAGGGGCGGGCGGAGCGGGCGGGGGCTCTTGCGCAAGGTCTTCCTGGCCAAAGATTATCTG
>JAJZQG010000277.1 GCA_021847645.1 Myxococcales bacterium | reverse complement strand
GCGAACGGCAGCGACGAGCTGAGGCAGGCAGCCGGAGTGGTCGAGCTCGGCGTGCAGGGACACGACGTTGCGGATGCGCGCCGGATCGACGACCGAGGAGATGCGCGACATCATCTCGTCGAAGAACGGTTTCTTGACGGTATCGACGAGCGTGACCTGGTCGCCGAGGACCAGGAATGCGTTGTACGAGGAGCCGCGGCTGGTGAGGTAGCCGTGGAAATCGCGAAGGGTCCAGTCGATGGCGCCGACCCAGAAGACGCGGTCGGAGATGCGAAGCGCTTGAAACGGGCGATCCATGATGGCGCGAGTCTCCCGGAAGAGCGGCGAAGGGCCCGAGCGAGGCGCCGTCGCCGGCAGGTTCTGCGGCGCATAGTAGAAAAGCAAAGAGCAAAGGCAAAGGGCAAAGGCGCCCGGGGGAAGCGCACGGCGCGCGGCGATCGATGGCAGGGACCGGCAAACCCACCCGGTTTGGGAACTGTGCAGGGGCGCGCGTGATGGTGTACCCTGCGCCCAGCAGCATGAAGTTTGGTGCCGGCGAAAGAACCATCGTCCTGCTAGGCGCGTTCGTCGTGGTGATCGCGGGCTTGCATTTCGCCCAGCCCTTGCTCCTGCCGATCGTCTTCGCCATCGCCATCGCGACGCTGACCCAGCCCGTGGTCGCGCGGCTCGAGCGGCATCGTGTGCCGCACGCGTTGGCCATCGTGCTCGCCGTGCTGCTCGACCTGGGCGTGATTGCCGGCATCGCGAGCGT
Source organism: Myxococcales bacterium (assembly GCA_021847645.1). Classification (GTDB taxonomy): domain Bacteria; phylum Myxococcota_A; class Polyangia; order Polyangiales; family Polyangiaceae; genus JAJZQG01. Next base: position 9,175 of record JAJZQG010000277.1, on the reverse strand, counting down.
GGTGGGCAGCTCGGCGCAGGACTTCTACGCCCGGCTCCCCGAGTACCAGGTCAAGTTCGTCTCCATGGTCCGCTCGACCATGTCGGCGCTGTCGGACCGTGGCTTGAACCTGTCGGCGGACCAGACGGCGCGGTTGCTCGACATCAATCGGCTCATGGATCTGGGGACGAGCGCGGCCAAGAGCATCGCCGGCCTGGTGAGCGACTCGTTCCTGGTCATCCTGCTGGTGGTGTTCATGTTGGTGGAGGTCAGCCGCTGGCGCCTCAAGATCGCCATTGCCCTCGGCACGCCCGACTCGGATATCAGCCGCTTCGAGACCGCGACCAGCGAGCTGCAGAAGTACCTGCTCGTCAAGACGCTCATGTGTCTGGTCACAGCCGTGCTCTCGGGCATCTGGATCGGAATCTGGCACGTCGACTACGCGCTTCTGTGGGCGCTGGTCGTGTTCCTGTTGAACTACATTCCCACGATCGGAAGCGTGATCGCGGGCGTCCCGCCGGTGCTGGTGGCGCTGGTGCAGCTGGGCCCTGGCCCGGCGCTGGGCGTGGCCATCGGCTATGCCGTGATCAACGTGACCATCGGAACGGCGGTGGAACCGCGGGTGATGGGCCGCGCGCTGGGCCTGTCACCGCTGGTGGTGCTGCTGTCCCTGGTGTTCTGGGGCTGGCTGTGGGGACCGATGGGGGCGCTGCTGTCCGCTCCGCTGACGATGGTGCTCAAGGTCGCGCTGTCCAATACGCGCGACATGCGCTGGCTTGCGATCCTGCTGGGCTCGGCGTGCTGGGTCGAGCGCCAGACGCAGGAGTGGGCGCACGAGCGCGGGGTCAACTCGCTTCCGCCGCCCCGCGGCGCAGGCTCTACTCCGATCTCCAAGCCCTGAGCGCCCGTCCTATTCCTCTTCCTCTTCCTCGGTCGCCGGAAGCACCGCGCGCAGCAGGTGCGCGTTGGGCACGTCGCGAATCGACACGAACTCCAGCCGGTTCGTGCCGCGATCGCGAATCGTGAGCATCCCTCCATGCAGCCCCGGCCGCAGCTCCACGTCGGCCCACGGAATGACGCTTCCGCGCACCTCCAGCGCCTTTCGCGTCACCCCGATGGGTCCGAACGAAAGCCTTCCCCCGCGACGCAACGCCTCGGTAGCTGCAGGCAGCATCTCGGTCAGCGTCAAGGCCGCCACGCGTTGCACCGGCTCATCGGTCCACGTCACCCCGTCGATCACCACCTCGACGCCGTCCCGCAGGCGAAGCATCATGTCGCGATCGCCGCGCAGCCACAGCTCCGCCACCTGATCCCAGCGCAAGCGGTCTTCGCCCCGCCACGTCGATTGCACCATGCCTTGACGGTGCAACGCCACGCGCAAGTCCCAATTGCGCAGGACATAGACCACGCTGGTTCCCAGCAGCCAGACCGCGGGCATCAATCCCGCGATCATCGCCGGCCGTACCCAGCCGTGGAACAGCCCCTGGAGCTTCCCGAACGCCAGCAACACGACCAGCGCGACGGCGCCGGCCAACAGTGGAACGAGCCAGGCCAGGGAGGCCAGGTTCGTCCCGATCGTGCGGCGGTATTCCGCGACGAGCGAGCCGAGTTCCAGGGGCGCCGGGGCCGGAATCATGGTGTCCTGATGAATGCCGTGGCGGCGCGCCGGACGCAAGCGTGGCGGCATCACCGGCGCATCGAATGCGGGGCGACCTCACCACGGCTCGTCGTCTTGACCGGCCGGCTGCGCCCACGCAAGCTTGCGCGACATGCTCTCGGCCACGGCTCCCCTGCCCTCTCTCGAACGCTTCCACCCGCTGGTGCGTGCGTGGTTCGTGCGTCGCTACGGGCAGCCCACCGCGGTGCAGCTTCAAGCCTGGGAACGCATCGCGGCCGGCGATCACGTGCTGGTCACCGCGCCCACCGGCAGCGGCAAGACGCTCGCCGCGTTCCTGTGGGCGCTCGATGGCCTGCTGTCCGGGCGAGTCGAATCCGGCATCACCCGCACGGTCTACGTCTCCCCGTTGCGAGCGCTCAACAACGATATCCGCCGCAACCTGCTCGGCCCGCTCGAAGAGCTCACCGGCGAATTCGCCCGCGGCGGCATCGACGTCCCTGCGATCCAGATCGTCACCCGCTCGGCCGACACCCCTAGCGACGATCGCGAGCGCATGGCGCGCCGTCCGCCCGAGATCCTGATTACCACCCCCGAGTCGCTCAACATCCTGCTGACCTCGCAGCGCGGCAGGCGCATGCTCGGCTCGGTGCGCACGGTGATCCTCGACGAGGTTCACGCGGTTGCCGGGTCCAAGCGAGGAGTTCACCTGATCACCGCCGTCGAGCGTCTGGCCTTGTTGAGCGGTGAATTCCAGCGCATCGCGTTGTCGGCCACGGTCCGCCCCCACGAACCGGTGGCCCGCTGGGTCGGCGGCTGGCAACACCTGCAAGGCGACGACTACCGCGCACGCCAGGTGCGCGTGGTCGATGCGGGTGACGGCAAGACCTACGACCTCGAGGTGCGCTTTCCCGGCTCGAGAGCCCACGCCCTGGACGAGTCCGAGGGGAGCACCATCTGGCCGGGCGTGACCGCGGCGCTGCGCGACGCAGTACGAGCCAATCGCTCTACGCTGATATTCGCCAACAGCCGTCGCATGGTCGAGAAGCTGGCGCGCCTGGTCAACGAGGGACAGCGCGAGGAGCTGGTCGTGGCGCACCACGGCTCGCTCTCCAAGGAGATTCGCCACCTGGTCGAATCGCGCCTCAAGGCCGGACAGGTACGCGGGATTGTGGCCACCAGCTCCCTCGAGCTCGGCATCGACATCGGCACGCTCGACGAGGTCGTGCTGGTCCAAACGCCGCCGTCGGTGGCATCGACGGTGCAGCGCGTGGGCCGCGCCGGCCACGCCGTGGGCCAGACGAGCAAGGCGCGGTTCCTGCCCCTGCTGCCGCGCGACGCGATGGATGCCGGGGTCGTGGCGCGGGCCGTGCTCGACGGCTCCCTCGAGCCCCTGCGGCCGGTTCGTGCTCCCCTCGACGTCCTGGCGCAGATCATCGTGTCGGCCGCAGCCGCGTCGGAGTGGCGGATCGACGATCTGTATGAGGCCATTCGGTGCGCCGACTCGTACCACCAGCTCTCCCGCGAGCAGTTCGACCTGGTGCTGGAGATGCTCGCGGGCAGGTACGCGTCGGCGCGGATCCGGGAGCTCGCGCCGATCGTGTCCATCGATCGGGTGCGCGGTACGGTAGCCGGACGTCCCGGCGCGGCCATGCGCGTATACCTCGCAGGCGGCACCATCCCAGACCGAGGCTACTTCCGGCTGCGTCGCGCGGACTCGCAAGCCGTGGTCGGAGAGCTCGACGAGGAGTTCGTCTGGGAGCGGTCGATCGGGGACAGCTTCACGCTCGGCGTGCAAAGCTGGCGAATCACCGATATCACGCACAACGACGTATTCGTCGTGCCCGCCCCAAGTGGCGCGTCGATGGCGCCCTTCTGGAGGGCAGAGTCGCGGGACCGCAGCTTCGAGCTGTCGGAGCGGATTGGCTCGTTTCTCGAGGAGGCCGAGAGGCGGCTCGACGAGCCGGCGTGGCGCGAGAGCTTGATTCGCTCCTACCGTCTCGCGCCCGCCACGGCGGAGCTGGTGGTGTCGTGGCTCTCCCGGCAGCGTGCGATCATGGGCGGCCGGCTTCCGCATCGTCATCGCGTGGTGCTCGAGCGCGTGGTGGACCCGCAGGGTCGGGGGCGCGAGACCGGCTTCGTGCTGCACACAACCTGGGGTGGACGAGTCAACAGGCCGTTTGCCCTGGCACTGCAGAGCGCGCTGGTCGCGCGCGGCGGGTCGTCGCCCCAGGTCACGCACGAGGACGACTGCATCTTGCTGACCGAGGCCGGCGATCTGCGGGTGGCCGACGTATTCGAGGCCGTGCCTCCGGACCGCGTGCTCGAGCTGCTGCGCAAGGGCCTTGAGCACACCGGGTTCTTCGGCGCGCGTTTCCGAGAGGCAGCGGGGCGCGCCTTGCTGCTGCCGCGAGCCGGATTCCAGCGACGCACTCCGCTGTGGCTCTCGCGCCTGCGGGCCAAGAAGCTGCTCGACGCCGTCTCGCGCTTCGACGACTTCCCCTTGCGGCTCGAGGCTTGGCGCGAGTGCCTGCAGGACGCGTTCGACACGGACGCGCTCGGGCGGCTGCTGCACGAGGTGTACGACGGGACGATCGCCGTGGAGGACGTGACCACGTCGTCGCCATCACCGTTCGCGGCGGCCGTGACATGGCGACAGACCAACCAGTTGATGTACGAGGACGACACGCCGGAGGTGCGGTCGGCGACCGCGCTGCGCGCGGATCTGGTGCGGGAGGTCGCGCTGGATCCAGGGCTGCGGCCCCGCGTGGCGACACGGATCGTCGAGGAGCTCGAGGGCAAGCTGCAGCGCACGGCACCGGGCTGGGCGCCCCGCTCGGCCCGGGAGCTGCTCGACCATGTGCTGGAGCGCGTATTGATTCCGCGCTCCGAGTGGGAGCGGCTGCTGCAGTCGATGACCCGCGACGCGGGCGAGCCTGTCGGGCCCATGGTCGACGAGATCGCCGACCGGGTCGTAGCGGTGACGCTCCGCAGCGCTTCGGAGCCTGTGCTCGTGTGCGCGGTCGAGACCCTCGCGCGCGTCGGCAGCGCGTTGGGCATCGCGTGGGATGAAGGCCAATGGCGCGACGTGCGCAGCGCGACGGCGCCCGCACCGCAGGCCGCCCGGACCGCCGCGCGACGACTCTTGCACAAGCCGCGTCGCGATCAGGCTCAGTTCGCCGCGTCGCTGCTGGGCGACTGGCTCGCGGCGTACGGCCCCGTCGATCCGGGCGGCGCCGCGGCGCGGCTGGGCATCGACGCCGCTACATGGCAGTCTGCGCTGGAGTCCCTGGCCGAGTCCGGGCGTGTGGTCGTGGGGGAGCTGACGGAACGAGCCGAGGGCGAGCAGGTCTGCGACACGGAGAACTTCGAGCGACTGTTGCGCATCCAACGAGCCGGCGCCCGGCCCGCGTTCGAGCCGCTGCCCCTGGCGCGTCTCCCGCTGTTCCTCGCTCATCACCACGGGATCGGCGCGCGCAAGAGCGGCGTCGAGGCCGTGCGCGACGCTCTGGACCGGTTGATCGGGGTTCCGGCGCCGGCCGAGCTGTGGGAGACCGAGCTGCTGCCCGCGCGCGTGCAGGGCTACCAGACGGCGTGGCTCGACGCGCTGCTCGCGGACACCCCGCTGCACTGGATGGGCTGCGGCAAGCAGCGCCTGCTGTTTCTCACACCGGGCGAGAGGGACCTCGTCGGCCCCGTCGCCCGGCCCTCGGCCGACGACCGGCGCACGCTCGAGGACATGTTTCCCAACCCGTCGGCCCGATTCGGCGTGGACGAGATGAAGCACCACGCCCTGATCGGAACGGGCGAGCTGACGCCAGCGCTCTGGCGCCTGGCCTGGCGCGGCCTGGTTGCCAACGACGGATTCGCGGCGGTTCGTCGCGGAATCGAGAGCGGATTCCATCTCGATCCCACGATCGACTCGTCGACGGGGGCGCGTGGCGCGCGCCGCCCGCGCGCCGAGCGTTGGCGCGGGGGGTTGGCGTCGGCCGGCGCCTGGCGCCTGGTCCCCGACGCCGCCGAGCCGTCGGATCCGCTCGAGGCCGAGGAGCTATCGCGGGAGCGGGCGCGTCTGGTCCTCGACCGGTGGGGCGTGGTGTTTCGCGAGCTGTTGGAGCGCGAGCTGCCGGAGCTTCAATGGTCCAGGCTGTCGCGAACGCTTCGACGCATGGAGTTGTCGGGCGAGGTCGTTGCGGGACAATTCTTCCTGGGCGTGCCCGGCCTGCAATTCGCCTCGCGGGAGGCGATGCAGACGCTGCGGCAGGGCTGGAGCGACGACTCCGCATTCTGGCTGTGTGCGAGTGACCCCGCGTCGCCCTGCGGGTTGGGCCTCGACCTGGGCGAGCCGCTGCCGAGGCGTCTGCCGGGCAATCATCTGGTCTACAGTGGGGGACGGCTTACGGTGGTATCCGAGAACCGGGCGAGGAAGATGCAGATTCGGATGGCGCCCGGGGATCCCCGCCTGCCTGAGTGCCTGGCATTTCTGGGGCACCTGCTGGAGCGACAGGCGCGCCCGGAAAAGGTGCTCAAGGTCGAGCAAATCAACGACGTTCCTGCGTCGATGAGCGACTACCGGGCCGTGCTCGAGTCGATGTTCCTGGCGTATCGCGACCGTGGCTCGTTGGTGCTCATGAGGCGCTACTGAGGGGCGGCGCGAAGCGCTATGCACGTGCGCAAGGCCGCAACGCTCCGGGCCGTCGTGCCGCCGTACTTGTGCGCTGTTTTCCCTGTTGACGCGAGAAAGGATCGGCGTTCCAATGGCAGGCCTTCCAAGGCCCGGCGCCTCCGATGACCGCACTTTCCTTCGTTCCGCTCGGCGTGGGCGACGCCTTCTCGGCGTCCTACTACTCGTCATGTCTGGCCGTGCACGCCGACGGAGTCTGGGTGCTCATCGACTGCCCGCATCCCATCCGCAAGATGATGCGTGAGGCAGCGGCCTCGGCGTCCGTGTCGCTCGACGTGGAGAATGTGCACGCGGTGCTGCTCACGCACTTGCACGCCGACCACGCCTCCGGCATCGAGGGTCTTGCCTACTACACGTTCTTTCGCCTGCGCCGACGCGCCCGGGTTGCGGCCCACCCCGACGTCGCGGACCAACTCTGGAGCGGCCACCTGGCGGGCAGCATGGGCCAGCCGCGGCTGATGCCCGGTCGGCCGGTCGAGCGAAAGAGCCTCGACGACTACATCGAGCTGTCGCACTTGTCCGACGAATCCGCTGTTCAGATTGGCCCCTTCTCGATCGAGTGCCGCAAGACCATCCACCCGATCCCTACGACCGCGTTCCGCATCCGGGCCAACGGACGCACGCTCGGCTACAGCTCGGACACCTCGTATGACCCGTCGCTCATCTGGTGGCTGGCAGAGGCGGATCTGGTGGTCCACGAGACGAACGTGGGAATCCACACACCCTACGAGCAGCTGGCAGAGCTGCCCGAGCAGCTGCGGCGCAAGATGCGGTTGATTCACTTCCCGGACGACTTCGACGCAGGGGCGAGCGCCATCGAGGTGCTCGAGCAGGGCCGCCGCTACGAGGTTTGAAGGTGCGAATGGACGAGACGGCCCGCGCGCCGCAGCCTGGCTGGTATGCGCTCCTGGGGGCTGCCGGACGGTGCGACGCAATACGGCATGGACCGAGATCGCTTCGCGGCGCTGACGGCCGATCCCGCAGTGCGTAGCGAGCTGGTGGAGTCCAAGAAGGAAGGCGTGCGCAACCACGTTGTCTCGACTCCCACGCTGTTCGTCAACGGGCGGATGTACTCCACCGAGCTCGACGCCGAGACGGTCATCGACGTCTTGCAGGAGGAATTCGCCCGTGTGACCGGCGCTGCCGGGAACTGAGGCCGGCTGCGCGGGAGGCTCGTGTCCCAGGGCGGGGAGCGGCCATATGCGACGACGCGCCGGCCCTGGAAAGCGCCCTTGCAGACGTTGACAAGCCGTGTGACGCGCCGGTACGCTGGTCGGTCATGCCCATTGCCGAGTGCGCGGGAGTCCACGGTTGCCAGCGGTCGATATCGATCTCCGCGGTGCCGGGGGGCAATCCGGCGGCCAATGCGGACCCCGCCGGCTACGCCGCGGAATGGACCTTCTGCAGCAACTGCAAGTCGTACACCTGCGATCGGTGTCTGGCGCGGCAGCACGGCCGCTGCCGGTGCGGAGCGCCTGCCCGGCTCTTCACCGAGGCCGAGCGCATCCACATGGCCAACGGAGGTCCTCCTCCCGCGCCGGACGCGGCGATGGCCGGCAGGGCGCTTGCGCCAGCGGCTGCGTCCTTCGCGACGGCAGGCAGCCAACTGCGCATGATGCTCGAGGGCATCGGCCTGCAAATCGATGCGGACCTGGGCCGCAGCAACGTCGAGCGCGCCCGTGCGATGGCGTCGCTGGCCGCGACGTTGATGATGACTCAGGGCCGCGACGCGGTGCCGGCGGACGTTGCGTGGTTGATGTGGTACGGCGAGGGATTCTACCGGTGGAGCTTCTTTGCCGAGGGCGCGGAGTACTGGAAGGGGGTTTTCCAAGTGCTCAAGAGGCTGGGCCGGCATGAGGCAGAGGACGGCGTGCGGGCCGTGGCGACAGCCGGGGCGTTCCAGGTGCTCAGCGGTGAGCTCGGTCCGGAGGCAGCGCACGCGCACAGCGTTGCCGCGTTCGTGAGCCAGGTCTACGGGCCGGCGCACGTGCTCACCCGGGACGTGATTGCGCGGCTGGGCCCCGCCCCGCAGGCAGCGGCTCTGGCGAGCCCGCAGGCGGTGAACCTGTCGCCCGCGCCGCCGCGCCTGCCGCCCGAATTGGCGGCGCTCGACGGTCCGACACAGCTGGCCTTGTGGGTCACCCTGGCGTTCCTCGATGTGGGGAACGCGGACGGCAGGCTCGACGATATCGAGTACGCGAGCTGGAAGCAGACGATGGCGCGCATGCGGCTGCCGGATGTCTGGGAGCGGTTCGGCTTCGAGGAGCTGCAGCGGATGCTGCGCGGCGGGGTGCTGCACGCGCTGTCCGCCAACTTTGCCACACTGCCGGACGGGGCGCGGGCCAAGCTGGGCGGTGTGCTGGTGGACTTTATGATGGCCGACGGCAGGGTCGACGCGGGCGAGGTGCAGGCGATCCGCCGGATTGGGGGCTGGCTCGGGGTGACGCTCGAACTAGGTTGACCCACAACTGTTGCCGCATCCGGGCGCCCGGGACAATCCCCGGCCGGTCGGGTGCCCACAGCGCTCCTCGCGAGCGACGTGACACGGTTATCCCAACGGCGGAACGCCTGGTGAGCGGCACGCCTGTGCTGGCGACCTGTCGGCGCTCCGACATAGCTGTCGACGAACCGACCCTCCCGCGCGTACCGAGCTTGAGCAGGCCCCCCGGTGCGCACGGTCCTTCGCACGTGAACCGGCGGCTTCAGCTCCGGCGTGAGTGGCGCACCACAGCTGAAGATCACCGGTACAATCCGGGCTCGGGCGCTCGTCCTGCGGGGCTGGATCAGGCAGCCTACGCTTGCCAACCCGCAACCGTCGCGCGCGGCGAGCATCGAAGCAGGAGTGCGCCTTCGGGGGGAGGCGCGCTGAATCGTGTGGCACGGCCGATGCTCCTACG
>JAJZQG010000032.1 GCA_021847645.1 Myxococcales bacterium | reverse complement strand
GCCTGGAACGCCGCAGGAGGTCCACGGTGATCGCTGACCAGCCCCCGCCCGGACTCAACGACAACCACAGGCGCGTGCTCCTGTCCGCGATGGTGCATCTCGACAAGCTGCTTGGAGACATCGACGCTATCGCGTCAGGCCCGGAGTCCCCGTTCTCGGCGCATCTTGACGACCTGACGCCGAGCCAGCGACAAGTGGTGCGCGACTATGTGCGTCGTATTCGCGACAGCCTGGTAGGCGCGCTGGCAAGGTTTGGCGTGCCGCTCCCGCCGCGCGAGAAGCACGCGAGCTGGTCCATCCGAACCACGTTGAACTTCCTTGATATCGACCTGCACGATCTCGGTCCGGACCAACTGCGCGGCTACGGGGAGCTCGGGAAGGAGGCGGCGGAAGGAGTTGCGGACGTGCAAGGCGAGCTCCGCGCGCTCGCAAATCGTCTCGCGCGCTACCTCGATCAAGGGCTTGGCGGCGATCTCGCGCGACGCCTCGCGCGGTTGGAAGCCACCCATCCGAGTACGCACCTGGCCCAATCTCTTGAAGGCATGATGACGCGACACGGCCTCGTCGAGTTGCGCCCCACGTTGACCGCGGTGCTCGCGGCGATGGAGTCGAGCACGCTCGAGATCGGCGTCTTCGGGCGGGTCAGCTGCGGCAAGTCATCCCTGCTCAACGCGATACTCGAAACGACGGTGCTGCCGGTGGGGGTGACTCCCGTGACCGCGGTTCCGACGAGAATCACGCGCGGGGACCGGCTTCGCGCAACGGTGGTGCCGTTCGAAGGTGAGCCGCAGGAGATCGACGTGGCCGACGCTGCAAGGTGGATCACCGACTTCAAGAAGGAGAGTGAATCGCGCGTTCGCTACATCAGTATCGAGCTGCCCTGTGAAGCCTTGCGCCCCGGAATCGCGTTCATCGACACGCCCGGCGTGGCCTCCCTTTCTGCGGCGAGCACGCGCGCGGCCAACGCGTGGCTGCCTGTCTGCGATCTTGGCCTGGTGCTTGTCGACGCGGGCGGCACGGTTGCCAGCGAGGACTTGCACTTGCTTCGCGACCTGTACGATTCGGGCGTGGAGGCCATGGTCCTGCTGACCAAGGCCGACCTGCTGGCGGATGATGATCTCGCCAGGCAACAACAGTTCCTGGAACACCAAATCGAATCCAGTCTCGGTCTACGCGTCCCGGTGGAGGTCGTCAGCACACGCCCGCCCCACGACACTCTCGTCCGGACGTGGTTTCGCGAAAGCATGACCGCGTACCTGAATAGCGCGAACGAAATGTGTCAGCGCTCCGTTCGACGGAAGCTCGGACACTTGAGAGAGGCGGTGATTGCGGCCCTTCGCACCCGGCTGACGGCGCACCCGGATGATGGATCAGAGGCAGCCCGGCGCGCACGCGTGGTCAAGCACTTGTCCGATGCCCGCAGGCTCCTTGATGCATCCCTCATCCACACCGAGGCCATCGCGGAGAAGGCGCGGCAGCTTGTCCCTGAGGCGGTGCGCCTCAGCGTGAGGCGAAGGGCAGAGCACCGCTCCGAGAGCGCGGAGCAGCTACGGGCCGATCTCGCCGGTCTGGTCGAGCCCGTTCGAGACGAGCTCCGGGCCGAGCTGCTTGCGACCCGCAACGAGCTGCGGGCCATTGCCTCTTTGCTCGCGCAAGACCCGGCGAACCGCTGTGCTCCCAATCTCGAGGAGCTCCGTGTGGACGTGCTCTCGCTCCCGGAGCTTCGGCTTCCCGACGCGCTGCTTGAGGAGCTCGACCCGAGCTCGCACGGGCAAGCACTGGAATCACTTTGGATGCGCTTTTCCGGACGAATGCTTCGGGAACGCATAGCCATTCCGACGGGCACCGTGCTTTCGCACTTCTCGGGGGAATTGAGGAGCTGGGCGAGAACGTGCTTGGACAGCCTCACCCAGCAGTTTGAGGCCCAGTGCGATTCTGCTTCGCTCGCCAGTCAGGAGAGCGGAGCGGAAGGGCATGACGCGACCGAATTGGAACGCGACCTGGCCGAGCTTGGGGACAGGCCGGGGGGAGGGAATACGCAATGAGAATTCTGGTGGTTTCAGATATCCACGGGAACTGGGAGGCGCTCAAGGCCGTCATTCGTCAGGCGCGTGCCGTCGACGAGATCCTGTGCCTGGGCGACATCGTTGACTACGGCCCGGAGCACAAGGCGTGCGTGAGCTGGGTGAGGGGAGCCGCCAGCGCGGTGGTGCGCGGAAATCACGACCACGCCGCTGCGTTCCACGTGAGCTGCCAATGCTCGCCGGCGATGCGCGACCTGTCCGAGCTCACGCGGCAGGAAGCATGGAAGCAGCTCGGGGAAGATGACCTGCGCTGGCTTGGCGAGCAGAAGGCCGGGTTGGACCTCGAGCGCGATGGCGTCCGAATCCACATGGTACACGCCACCCCGGACCAACCCCTCTACGCCTATCTTCGGCCAATAGCCTCGGAGTGGTCGCGGCCCGTCAAGTACATCGATGCGCATCTGGTGCTCGTGGGGCACACCCATCTTCCCATGGTGCTCCAGGTCGGCGACAAGCTCGTCGTGAACCCGGGCAGCGTCGGGCAGCCACGCGACGGCGATACAAGGGCGGCCTACGCCATTATCGAGGACGGCAAGCCCACCTTGTGCCGAGCCGAGTACGACGTGGATGCGACGATTGCGCAGCTCGAGCGGTCTTCGCTGCCTCCGGAAGCAGTCGCGCGGCTCGCTCATCTGCTTCGAGGCGGTGATCCCTGGCGGGATTAGCCGCCACGGGTACCCATGAACGCCGAGCGCGAAGCCGCCCTCCCGCCACGTGAAGAGCTCACGGTCGGGCCCGCTGGCGCCGAGACACCTCGGCTGCGCAGCATCCTGTTCCCGCGCGGCGATGCTGCGGTGTCCCGCGCGCCAGACGCAGCGCCGGAGTTCTTCCACGATCTGAACCTCGGCCGGGTGGTTGACGCGATCACTGCCGGCCGCGAGGAATACGAGCTCCGTGAGTTCTTCCACGGGTGGCCCATTGAGCCTGAAGCCATCGCCTACCGCCAGGAGGTGATGCGCGACATGGAGGATCGCGGGCTGCGAGGGGCCGTCGAATCGTTCGCCGAACGCATGCGGACCATGCGTTCCTGCATCACAACAGCCTCCAAGTCGTTCTACGACCTCGAAAAGCAGCGCTGGCATCTTGCCGCGATAGAGGCCTATCTCGATGCTGTGGAGGGCTTGGAAAACGACCTCCACGGCCTGAGCCCCTCGTCGAGGGGCCTGCACGCGTTCAGCTCCGACCTCACGGCGTACGCCCATTCGCCCGCATTGGTCGCGCTGGCCTCCGAGGCACGCGGCCTGGCACAAGCCCTGGCTGCGATTCGGTATTGCGTGCTAGTCCGCGACGGCAGCGTGACCATTCGCCACTACAATGGCGAGCCTGACTACACCGCAGCCGTCGAAGAGACCTTCCGCAAGTTCCAGCAGGGGGCCGCAAAAGATTATGGGCACCAGTTCAAGGACGTGCCCGGCATCAATCACGTGGAAGCGCAGATCCTGGACCGCGTCGCGCTGCTGAACCCAGGAGTCTTCGCTGAGCTCAGTCGATTCTGCGAACGCAATGCGGACTTCGTTGAGCCGGCGATTGCCAGATTCGACCGAGAGATCCAGTTCTATGCGGCCTATCTTGACCATGTGGAACGCTTCGCGCGCGCCGGCCTGCGGTTCTGCTATCCACAGCTCTCGGCACAGCGCAGTGGCATATTCGCGTTCAGCACTTTCGATGTGGCGCTCGCCGAGGAGCTGCTGCGCAACAAGCGCCCGGTTGTCTGCAACGACTTCGTCCTGGAAGGCGTCGAGCGCGTGCTGATCGTCACCGGCCCGAACCAGGGCGGCAAGACGAGCTTCGCCCGAGCCTTCGGACAGCTTCACTACCTCGCGAGCCTGGGCTGTCCCGTCCCTGGGCGGGAGGCGCGGCTGTTGCTCTGCGACAAGCTCTTCACGCACTTCGAGCGCGAAGAAGACATCGCCAACCTGCGGGGCAAGCTCGAAGACGACCTGGTCAGGATTCGCCACATCCTCGATCGCGCGACCCCGAACAGCGTCCTGGTCATGAACGAGATCTTCTCGTCGACCACACTCCAGGACGCACTCTGGCTCGGCGGAGCCGTATTGAATCGGATCGAGCGGCTGGATCTGTTCTGCGTGTGCGTCACCTTCCTCGAGGAGCTGTCCACCGCGAGCGACAAGGCGGTCAGCATGGTCGCGACCATCGACCCGCATGATCCGGCCGTGCGGACATTCAAGATTGAGCGCACGCCGGCAAACGGATTGGCCTACGCGCTCGCGATCGCCGAAAAGCACCGCGTTACGTACCGCTGGCTGCGGGAACGGATTCGACCATGAAGGCATTGCTGATGCACCGGGATCGCGACTTCGATCTGCAGCAGCCATTGCCGTGGAACGAACCCGCGTTGATGCAAGATCTGGCTCTGCCCACCTTGCTTGAAGCGATGGCGGGCGATGACAAGGTCATCTTTGACGTGGCACACAGGGCCTTGCTTACCGGCTGGGGCAACGACCCCGAGACCATTCGATACCGGCAAGCAGGCGTGCAGGACGCGCTGGCCAATCCGCTGGCCTCGCGCGAGCTCTATGCGCTGACTTCAGAGGCAATCGAGGGAAGACGCAGGGGGTTCTTCGGCGTCCTGAGTCGCTACCCTTCTTCCATCCTTTATGAAGCTTCGGAGCTGATGCAGGTGTTCGCCGTCATGCTGCGCCGACTGCGTGACGCTGCGCGGGCGCACGCGGCGAGTTTCGCTTCTGAGGGCTTCTGCTCCCTCTTCCGCGCTGTGGAGAGCGAGCTGACCGACGACTACCTGGCTCGCATCGGCGTGCACCTTGCCGAACTGAAGTTCAAGAGAGGCACGTTGATTAGCGCCGAGTTGGGGCCTGGCAACGCAGGGCGAGGCTACGTTCTTCGCCACCCAACCAAGGATGACCGGCACTGGCTACGTCGCCTGGTGGAGCGACCGCCATCGTATACTTTCCGCCTGGCCGAGCGAGACGAAGCTGGAGCTCGGGCCCTGTCGGAACTGCGCGATCGCGGAATCAACCAGGTCGCCAACATGCTCGCGCAGGCCGTCGACCACATCGAGGGCTTCTTCCGGATGCTTCGCGCGGAGCTGGCCTTCTACATCGGCTGCCTGAACCTGCAAGAGAGGCTGGTTGCGCTGGGAGAACCGATTTGCTTCCCGAACCCGCTGCCGGCCGGACAGCTCGAGCTGCGCGCCCGCGGCTTGTATGACCCGTCTCTCGCGCTGCAGATGCAGCGCAGGGTGGTGGGCAACGCGTGCGACGCCCATGGCAAGAGCCTGCTCCTGATGACGGGCGCGAACCAAGGGGGGAAATCGAGCTTCCTGCGCAGCCTCGGCGTGGCGCAGCTGATGATGCAATGCGGCATGTTCGTCGCCGCGGAGTCATTCGACGGCGAGGTGACTCCAGGGCTCTTCACCCACTACAAGCGCGAGGAGGACGCGACGCTCAAGAGTGGGAAGCTCGACGAGGAGCTGGTGCGTCTGAGCGAACTAGTCGATCGCCTCGAACCCGGCGCCATGGTGCTGTTCAACGAGTCGTTCGCCGCCACGAACGAACGGGAGGGGTCGGAAATCGCTCGGCAAGTGGTGTCGGCATTGCGCCAGAAGAGGGTCAAGGTCTTGTTCGTGACCCACCTGCACGCGTTCGCGCGGGAGCTCTTTGCACACGGGGTCGCTGGTGTTCTGTTCCTGCGAGCCGAACGCCTCGAGGACGGCACCCGCACCTTCAGGCTGGTGGAGGGAGAACCTCTCGCGACAAGCCACGGCAAGGATCTTTACCAGCGGATCTTCGGCTCCGACGGATGACACCTGGCGAGGCGGGGCGGAAAAAAACGCGCGCTCGGGGCGTGCACCATTGACGCACCCAGCGACAAAGCCTACAGAACGACCAGGGTGATGGAGTTCGCCCTCAAACCGCCGCCCGGTAGCACGAGCGGATGATGACTCCTGGCGCAGGGAGTCATCACGATGCAGCGGCCGGAAGACCGATCACGAACAGGCCCAGAAGCTCTGGTCGAGCGGCTTGGTGATCTGACCGAGGGGCCAAAGCTTCTGCCAACAGTAGTCGCTTTCGGTGCGGAGGCGGTCGGACCTCTCGAGCTCATGGTGCGAGGGCCGTCGGACGTCTTGTTCCAACCGCGCTGCCTCGCCGCGGACGCCCTCGCGATCATCGGCTCGCGCGATGCGCGACAGGCCCTGGTCCGGGCCCTTCGCGACAGCGGCTCGCGCCGCCTCGAGCCGGTCCTCGACTTGTCAGAACGCGCGGTCATCAACTGCATCGCGCGGCATCTGGGGCGCATGGGGGACGTCGCGTGCGCTGACGCGATACTGGAAGTGTTCGCAGCACGCAGAGCCCCGGGTTGTGCGAGGGCCCTGGGATGGTTGGGCGACACGCGGGCTGTGCCGCTCATGATCCAATGCCTGCGCGACGACATGGCGCGAGACGAGGTCATGGAAGCCCTCGCAAGCTTGGGACCCAAGGCGGAGCCTGCGTTGTGCCGAGCCTTGATATCGAGGCCGGACGGCGAGCAAGCCGAGGCGCCCACATCCGTCTCCGCCCGCGCAGCGATCGCGGCCATCCTCGGGCGCGTCGGCACCCGCGCGTGCACGCTTGCGTTGACCTGGGCGCTCTGGGACGAGGAGCAGGAGGTGCGTTTCGCGGCCGCGCTGGCGTTGTGCGAGCGCTTCGGGCCCGCGGCGATCCCGACGGCAGCCGAGACCCTCATCGACGCGTTGGGCGCCCGCGACTGGTCCAGGGCCCAACAGGCATTTGAAGCACTGCAGGCTGATGTCTCATGCGTCATCGACCGTCTCACTCCGCACGTGCGGCGGTGGCCGGTGGACGACTCGGGCAAGAGGAGGAAGCTGCTCGTCGTGGACTTGCTTGGCCGAGTCCCGACGGAAGATGCGTGCCGCGCGTTGGCGTCTCTGTCCGACGACCCCGATTCCGGCGTGCGAGCTAGGGCAGCGCAGGCAATCTCCGCGGCGCTCGAGACCTCGCCCCAAGTGGCCGAAGCTCTGAAGGCGTTCCAGCGCGACCCCTCACCCACCGTCAGACTCATTCTGGCTCGCGCGCTGCCACGCATCAACCCACTGGACCGGAGTCTGGCCGCGACGATGCTTACAGACTCCGACGCGCACGTCCGCAAGACCGCCTCGGTGATGATCCATCGACGTGGGCGGGAGGCCGAGCCGTTGCTGCGCGAGCTCGCCCAAGCACCTCATCGCTACGTCGATGGACTCTGGGCCAGCGTACGCGTGCGGACCGCGGCCGAACGTCTGCTCGCCGAGTTGCACATCCCATGACCGGCGCCCAGGAACACCCTCGAAACAGCGCAGGCTCCGTGGGATCTGCCTTCAGGCTCGGGGCTGCACTGGTGTTCGCTGCCAGCGCGGTAGCGGTGCGTTGCCTCGGCTTGCCGTTGTCGCCGCTCATGGGCGTGCTTGTGTACGGCGCCGGAGTAGTCGCAGCGGCCTTTCTGCTTTCATGGGCGGCCGAGGCTGCGGAATGCGAGATCTCCGCACACCTCGCGATGATGCTGCTGGCTCTTGTTGCGGTCATGCCCGAGTCAGCCGTCGATCTGTACTTCGCGTGGCGAGCAGGCTCCGATCAGGTATTCGCCACGTACGCCGCTGCGAACATGACAGGCGCGAACAGATTGCTCGTCGGGATCGGGTGGCCTCTCGTGCTCATCGTGGGCGCCTTCAGCGGGAGAGGCCGGACGCTTCTCTTGAAGCCGGTGCACCGCCTCGAGCTGGGTTGGCTCGCCGTCGTCACGGTGTACGCAGCGCTGATTCCGCTCCGTGGGCGCATCTGGCTGTACGACGGGGCAGTATTGATCGGCTTGTTCCTCGCATATCTGTGGCGCGCATCCCACGCACCGTCCACGGAACCTGAGCTGGTCGGTGTAGCCTATTGGCTGGGACATCTCGGGCGTCCCATTCGCCGAGTTGCGATAGCTGCGTTGTTCCTCGTCTCTGCCGTGGTGATTGCAGCCGTTGTCGGCCCCTTTGCGAATGCTCTCCTTGGAGCGGCGCGCTCGATGGGCCTCAGTGAGTTCCTCGCCGTGCAGTGGCTGGCACCCCTCGCCTCAGAAGCGCCAGAGCTCGTGGTCGCAGGGACCCTGGCCGCGCGCGGACATCGCGCCATGGCCATGACTGCGCTGCTTTCCTCGAAGCTGAACCAGTGGACCTTGCTGGTCGGCGGGCTGCCGTTTGCCTGTTGGGCGGGCGGTGGAGGCTGGTGGCTTCCCCTTGATGCGCGTCAGACGGCCGAGTTCCTGCTCACTGCGGGGCAAACAATGCTCGGCGTGGCGTTGTTGGTAAACCTTCGCCTCACCGCCGTGACCGCAGCCATTCTGGTTGGCTCGTTCGTTCTTCCCTTCGCGCTGCGTTCGGAGGACCAACGACTGACCCTGGCGATCATGTACCTGATGGCCTCTGCGGCCATCATGGCGTTTCGGGCTCGTGAAGTTGCGACAACGATCCGAACGTTGGTATCCGGGAGGGAATGAAGATGGATCCTACAATTCGGACCTGGCCCTCGCCGGCCGTTTGCGGGCATCGGCTCGCCCACTGGTCTGGATGGTGCTCGTGGGGTTCGCTATCACGCCACTCCCTCTTGTCCCACGCACCGCGGTCGGAGAGCTCTCCCGTCCTGAGCACCGCCGGCCCGCAGGTGATCCAAATGATGATCGATGAGGCGATCAAGCAAAGGTTCCGGAGGTACCATGCTTCATGAACTGGATCTGCGCCTGTTCCACGATCTGTACGGCCCCGGCCGATCCGGCGTGCTCACGACGATGATTGTGCTCACGTTGATCGGTAGTGGCTGGAGCATGCTGGCGCTCTTCCCGCTCTACTGCATCCGTCGAACCCGGGGTTTCGCCGTTAGCACAACGGCGCTCTTGCTCGTGACGTCTGCAGTGGTCTTCCTCCTCAAGCGCGCCGTGCACCGCCTGCGCCCCTGCGTTTCTATCGAAGGGGTGCGTTCACTGTGGGGAGCACCCACGGACTACTCGTTTCCGAGCGGGCACACTACTGGGAGCTTCGCGTTCGCGGCGTTCGTCTTGACGCTCGCGACGTACTCAACGAGGATCCAGCGCCAGAGTCGCATGGTAGCGAGCGTGGTGCTCCTCATGCTGGCCTTCGGAGTGGCACTCTCCCGCGTCTATCTCGGCGTGCATTTTCCATCCGACGTGATCGGGTCAGCGATACTGGGCAGCGTTCTCGGCGTCGTTGGCGGGCGCGTGTGCCGGTCGCGCTGGTCGGGAGCCAACGTTGTGAACCCGTGTGATGAGAGGACGGTTACGGGTGACGATGCGCCAAGGGCGAGCATCTCGCGGATCGGCTAAAGTGAAGAACTCTAATACCCCCAAGTCGATCTCTGTCGCTCTTGTCGCAGTGCTGCTCGTGCTTGGTTCGGCGTGGACCGCGGTGGTTGTGCTGCGCGAGTTGATGCGTTTGCCAGAGGTGCCCGAGTTCGAGACGCAGGCGCAAGTGGGCGAGCCGCTTACGAAGAAGCTCGTGTACATGATTGCGGACGGCCTTCGCTATGACTACGCGATCGACCCGGCGCGTGCCCCCAACATCGCCAGGAACATGCGTGACCACACGCACGGCGAGTTGATCGCCGGCCGCATCACCATGACCTCGGCCGCCGTTCTCGCCATGGCCACAGGCCAGCGCGGCGACTTCGCAGAAGTGATTACGAACCTGCAGGCGGGCCGCACACGGTTCGATGACGTGATGAACTCGGCGCGTAGAGCAGGACTGACTACCGGGCTTGTGGGGGACATTGTCTGGACGCAGATGGTGGGAAGCTTCGAACCTCAGGTCCACGACGACGCGGCGATGTCGCTAGAGGTAGACTCCTCGCCGCAGATCCTTGCTGCAGCCCACGCGTTGGTCGAGGGCGGACGGCTACCGAACGTGCTCGTGGTACACTTCGTCGCCACGGATCATTTGGGCCACGCCTACGGCCCAGCCTCCGAGCGATTCGCAGCGTTCCTGCGAAGGTTCGACTCCGACCTGGAGAGGCTGTTGGAGGCGCTCCCCGCCGATGCCACGGTAATGTTCATGAGCGATCACGGCGCGACCGACACCGGTGCACATGGATCGGATATCCCTCTTGTGCGGCGCAGCCCGTTTTTCGCCTACGGTCTGGGAATCCGCGGCGGGATCGACCTTGGTGTGATGGACCAGGTTGATATAGGCCCGACGGTGGCAGCGCTCGTGGGCGTGCGTGCGCCGAAGCACGCGCGCGGAACGGTGATCACGCAGATGCTCGAGGTTCCGCCGAACCGTGCATCGGAACTCGCCTGCCACGACGCGCAACGCGCTATAGACTTTGCGGCGGCTATGGAGCTTCACGACGCCGTGAAGGCCATGCAGCAAACTCGGAACGCCTGCTTGGATGCGGCGGCCACACCGCAGGCCAGAATTCAGGCAAGCCGCAACGCTGTGAAGACGTTGGACCGCGCGCTTGACAATGTTCAATCTACGCGCGGACTGCGAGGCGCCGCGCTGATGGCTGCGGCGTTGGCGCTCCTGACCGGCCTGTTGCCGCTACTCGCGCGCAGGGTCCTGCCAGAGAACCAGGCGATGCGAACCTGGCGCTGGACGCTGGGTTGCCTCTTGATGTGCGCGACAAGTGTCGCGCTCACGCTTCACGTGGAGCGCATCAGCCCGCCGTGGCACAACGTTACGCGCGCGGTACTGTTCTCGGTCAGCGGCATTTCCCTCTTGCTCGGCCTGCTGCGGCCGCAATGCGCAGTGCGCCTGTACCAAAGATTCCCTGAACTCGCATGGGTGCTGCTGCCGGGCGCGCTCGCGTGCTCGTACACGTCAAACACCCAGGCCATGGCGTGGGTGGTGCTGTTGGTTTCGGGGGTGCTTGTTGGTTTCGGCCTCGACGCAGAGAGTCGAGGCGGGTGGCTGGCAGGTGCGCGCCGGCAAGCGTCCTGGGGCGATCTTGCGATTCTCGCGCTTTCCGCGGCCTTCCTGCTGCCCTTTGCGATCCAGCAGCAGGAGCCTCTGCCCACGTGGTTGGGAAGCCATCCGCGCCATCTGCTTGCGGTCGACCTTGCGGTAGCCAGTGCATGGCTTCTATTCGTGTGGCGCAGAACCCCTGGGACGCGATGGTGGCAGCCCACTGCGGCGATCGGCCTTGCGCTGGGCGCTCTCTTGCTCCGCAGAGTTGCTCCTGCGTGGATGGGAGTGGGCGGAATACTACTGCTGCCGGCAGTGAGCACCGCAGCCCTCATGCGCGGCCTACCACTGTTGGGAATCGGCGCCGGTTTAGGCGGCTGGGCGCTGGTTTCGCGAGACGAAGAAGTACTCCCCCTGCTTGCCTGCCTGGCCTTTGCCGAGATTGCAGGTCGCACGCTGTCCGGTCGTACAGCCCCCTACTCCAGGCAGCGGCTGCCCTATGCCATGTTCTCCAGTCCTTGGATGGCAGCGCTGATGGTCACGCTGCTGTTCTGCCTCGCCTACCTCGCGCGCGTGGGCCTGCAGCGTGGACTTGACTTCACCTCGATGGATTTCGGCGCTGGATCGTTCGGTGACCCCCGCGCATCCGGCCTGCGGATCGCCAGCTCGCTGGTTTGGAAGTACGTCGCCGCCGACCTGCTTCTGCTCGCGGTGTTCTTTCGGAGGGCGGGCTCGCACGACCGAAGAGCAGTGCTGGTGATGTTCGCGGGCGTGACAGCCCTGCGCGCTACGACGATCGCCCTGATGCTGTTCGTTTGCAGGACATCGTACTGGACCGGGTTCCGCACGTTGAGCGACGCTGGCCCCGCCTTGAGCCTGGCGATCGCCACGGCAATACTGCTGTTTGCGGATGTCTTGAGAAACTGCCAGGCGCGTGGGTCCCTCGACGAAGCAGGATGTGCAGTCATCGATGCAGCAGGCACGTTCCGGCCTCTCGGGGCGCGCGATGCGCACTAAAAGCCAAAACGGGCCGCGGTTCGCCCGCGGCGCCGGTGAGGCCTGCATGGAGCACGCCGGTCGAGTTCGCCGACGATGGCGGTGTCGGCTCCGCACGGCCGAAACAACTGCTGTTGAGACAACGATTGATAACCGGGGAGGGAATGACGGTGCATCCAACAGTGCGCAAGGAGCAACATGAGCTGGTGGGTCTACGCATTGATCTCCGCGGCTGCCGCGTCAGCGACAGCCATCCTCGCCAAGGTAGGCGTACAGGGGGTTCCCTCGAATCTGGCGACTGCGATTCGCACGGTTGTGATCCTGGTGTTCGCATGGGGGATCGCGGCCGCCGGGGGAGACCTTCGGGGCCTGGGGAGCGTGTCCCGGCGCTCGCTGCTTTTCCTGGTCCTATCGGGCATTGCAACGGGAGTCTCCTGGCTCGCGTACTTCCGGGCGCTTCAACTCGGACCGGCTTCGCGGGTTGCGCCGATCGACAAGCTCAGCCTTGCCCTGACGATCGTGCTCGCCGCGGTCTTCTTGAAGGAGCCCATCTCATGGCGCTTGGGGCTGGGCGTTGCGATGATCGTGGGCGGCACTATCCTCGCGATCCGGTGAAGGCCTGGGCGTTTGGTCGATGTTGCGGAACCCCGCAGCATGCTATTCGTTCTCCGGGCGCTTGACCTTGATCTCTCGGAGCCGGGCGCGGAACGCGTCGTAGTCAGTGCGCGCAGCCTTAAGCAGCGCCTTGTCGTCACTGAGGTCTGTCTTCTCGCCTGGGTCCTGGGCAAGGTCGAACAGCTGGTAGCGCACACCGCCGGAGATAGTGAGCTTCTTGTCGTCGCGTATGAACGCGCGACGCTCGTCGTTGTTGGGCCCGGCAGGCATGTCAACAAGCACATCGCGCGCCGGAGGTTGCTCCCCTTTGGGCAGCAGTGCGTCGGGCAGGAGCGAGACGCCCGAAACGAAATCGTACTTGTCTCTCGGCGGCTCGACAGGCACTCCAAACAAGTCGAGAATCGTGGGGACTACGTCGATGGCGCTGCGACGTTGCTTGACGTGCTTTGGCGGCAGGCCCGGCACGTAAATCACGAGGGGCACGCGGCTCAGCTCCTCCCAAACTTCCAGCCCATGGCGGATCATTCCATGTTCGCCGAAGGCCTCCCCGTGGTCGGAGGTCACGATGATGGCGGTCTTGGCCCCCCAGTCCTGTGACTGTACGAATTCAATCAGCCGACCCATGTTGTCGTCGGTGAACCGCACCTCGTGATCGTACTTGTCGCGCATCGTGTTGCCAAACGCCTCGGTGCCCTTGTGGTGCACGTACTCCGCGTGCGGGTCGAAGTAGTGCACCCACGCGAAGAAACGCTCGGAGGTGTTTCGGGGATTTGAAAGAACCTTGATTGCCGCATCTGAGACTCGATCTGCAGCGGTCGTGGCGTCTTCCGTCGCGTCAGTCCCGCCAGGGGGTGACGCAGAAAAATCGAGCACATCGAAGCCGCGCCCCATCCCACTCCAGCTCTTGAAGTACCAGTGCGAGTGGATCGCCATGGTGTGAACGCCGGCAGCCTTGAGGCGTTCTTGCACCATCCTGTCCGTTTTCGGATATGCGTTGAAGTGCGACCATCCGCGGTCCGTTTCTGACGGGTACTTGCCGCTCATCAACGGGCCGATGCTCTTGCCCGTGTAGGTTGCCAGTGAGTACGCGGTGTCGAACACGATCGACTTTGCGGCGAGCCCGTCGAGCGAAGGCGTGACCGGGCGCGGGTTGCCGGCGTAGCCCACGTCCGCACGCAAGGTATCCACGATGATCAGCAACACGTTCACATCCTCGGGGATCCCTCCCTTCGCGGCTGTTGGCACCTGAAACTTCGGTTGCACTGCGACCTCGTTCCTTACGAGGAGGTCGGCGCCCGAGCAGTCCTCGTCGATGCCATTGTTCGGAACGTCCGAAGCCATGGGGTTGATTTCGGGATTTCGGTCGTCGCAATCGCCGCCACCGAAGTACCGGGAAGCTCCATCGTGGTCGCGGTCAGTGAGCCTGCGTGCGATTCGCAGCAAGGACCGGCCCAGCGGAGCCGACGCCTCGAGGGCCGATTCTGTCTTCGTGTCGTTGTCTAGCGTTCGCGCGGCGCGTACGGTCAGCCCGAGAGGCAGGAGAGACACCACCAGAGCCGTCGGAGCCCATAGCCGCCGCACAGCAGACGGCACGACCCAGGCCGCCAGCCCGATGGCGAGCAGCAACCCGGGCGCCTTGAGGTCAAGCTCCTCCCGTTTAAGCACGCCGAAGATGCCGAGCACTCCGCCATCGCCCGAGGTAGTGCCGAACGCTACGCCCACTCCGATGATCGATGCGAGAGCCGCGATCGCCAGCGGAAGCGTGAGCGCCGGATGGAGGTGTACCAGCCTGCGACGGCCCACCAGCTCCACCAGCCCTGCCGAAAACACGATCACGGCCGCCGCGATCAGGATAGCACATACCAACGAAGCTGCCGCGATTGCGGCTCCCGCTGCGCCGGGGTCCTCCTGCCCCGTCATGATGGTGCGTGCCACGTTCGCGCAAAGCACCATCCAACCAGCCACGCCCATGATGGAAACCGGGGCGATCACGCCCCGCAGGATGCGCTCTTGCTCGTTCGACGGAGAAAACCAAGCCCGAAGTTCACGAAGCCCCTGCGCCTGGAGCGGATGCACGAGCAAGGCAGCGCACCCGAAGCCCAGGGCCACGGCGAGGGCGACCGGCGCCAGAAGCCCAAGATCCGCCAGGAGCAGCGGAAGGAAGCTGGGGGCGCGTGCCCCGTCGCGGGAATTGACAAGCGCGAAGTGCGCATCGGCGGCCGCGGCGGCTACGGCCGTGAGGCTTCCGCCGAGCACGCTCAGCGCCAGACGCGAAGGCCACGCGCGCCAGGGCCTGGGGCTCACGCCATGCTTGCGCTCCTTCTCATCGACGCCTGCGCCCGGGTTCGCCTGATCGTGAGTGGCACTACCCTTGCGGTCCGGTGAATCTTCGTCGGTCATTGCGGTAGCGGCCACGTCCCCCATTTCGGGGGCCCGCGGTGGGCGTCGAAGACCAACACCAGCTGCTGGCCGTCAGCGGCGACCGTGACGCCCTCCGGAAGCAGTCCGTCAAAGTGGTGCAGCAGCTCTGGAACGGCATCTGCTGAGCCAGCATTCTTGAGCACCCAGATCGCGCCGCCGCCATCGGTTGGCATTCCTTTCGGCGAATTGGCTGTCAGGACGAGTGTGCCGTTCTTGAACAACGCCATGTCGGAGATGCCCTCGCAAGCGTGCCCGGTCGCATCAGACACGCATAGACGCACCTTCTTCCAGAGCGACACCGCCCCTGGATTCAGCGTGCCGGCATGAAGAGCCGCAACCGCTCCCGGCAACGCAATGATCGACGCTTCCCCGTTCGCGCTCAGCGGGGCCTTCAGACCGATGAGCAGCTTGTCGCCTTCGAACGCCAGCGCCTCGATATCCACGGTTCCGCTTGCAGCGCCGCCGGCCGCCATCTCCGCAATCGACTTGCCACTGCTGTCCCGCCCCTGCAGCAGATCTACCTGGCCCAACACCCGGAGCCTGTAACCACTCAACCCCAAGTGCAAGAGCATCCTTCGGCTCTCGGGTACCCGGCCATGCTTGTCGGGTGAGTGAGACGCAGTCAGGAAGAACGTGCCATCTGGCCCAGCGCAGATCGATTCGGCGTCGTTGAGCTCCGGCACGCCGTCAATCCTGATGGGCTCGTTGTCAAACACGCCGGAGGGGGCCAGCGTAAACAGCATCGGCGAATGCTCGGTGTGCTCCGCCTTCAACCCGGTGTCGTCGCTTACCACGAGGTAACGAGAGAGGGCCGGCGACCATGCGAGCCCCGAGAGTTCCGGCGTGCTCGTGATCGCTGCGAGCGCGGCAGGAAGTTCGATCGCTGCGATCCGGGCTCCAGCGCCTTGCCCTTGGCAACCTTTCGCCTCTCCACACGGGGCTTGTGCTTCCTGCGATTCCGGCGTTGCTCCCGGCTTCCCCGGCGAGCACCGCTCCCCAGCGCATGCCCCGATCGATGCGAGCAACAGAAGCGGAAGTGGTACCCGATACGAGAGCTTCGTTTCGCGTTTCGACTGAAACCACTCATCCATGTTTTTCCGCGTCCAGCGTCTCGATCGAGTTGCTGAGCTCCAAGCCATCTTCAGGCTCATGGAGCTCCTGACCGTCGAACTCGGCAAGTACGACAGTCACGTTGTCCTCCCCGCCTTTTCCGTTGGCCAGCGCGACCAACTGAGCGCAGAGCGACGACAAGCCCGCGCTGCCCCGTGCCGCGGCGAGGATGTCGCGAGCATCGACGTAGCTCGACAGGCCATCACTGCACAACAAGAGCCGATCGTGCTTACAGAGGGCCACCCTGTAGAGAGCCGCTCGGACAGTGGCGGACGTTCCGATCGCTTGCAGGATCACGCTGCGATACGGGAACGCGGCTGTCTCCGCGGCGCTGACCGCTCCCGAATCCAAGAGCATCTGCAGATAGCTCTGGTCTTTGGTAATCTGGTGCATGAGCCCGGCGCGGACGAGGTACGCGCGCGAGTCGCCGACGTGGGCGATGAAGGCCTCGGCTCCGCGCACCCATGCAGCCGTCAACGTGGCGCCCATTCCTTCGCGATCACGGGATTGTGCCGCGGCGGCGACCTGCTCATTCACCTGCTCGACCGCCTCCTGTAACAGGTGCGGAGCCTCCGCCACCGGCAGCTCTCGCATCTCGCGCACCAGGGCAGCTATCGTCAGCGAGCTGGCGAGCTCCCCTGCCTTCGCGCCACCCATCCCGTCAGACACGGCCAACAGCGCGCCGTGTTCGCTCAGCTCGAGCTCGGCGTCGCTGTCGGACGGGACCCGCCATTGTGGATCTCCAAGGTCAACGGCGACGAATGCATCCTCGTTATGACTCCTCACCTTGCCGACATCGGTCATCGCTGCGATCGAAATTCTCATGAGTGCTGCCCTGCGGATCGGCTCTCCCGAATACCGGCGTTGATGAGTCGCGGCGGGACTATTCCGGGTGGTCGAGAATTCCCCGGAGAACGTCGGCGCGGTCCACAACTCCGAGCAGGCGGCCCTCGCCGTCCACCACCGTGACCAGCTTCTCCCCGCCCTCGACCATCGTCGCGATCACCGCACGAAGGCGATCATCTGGACTCGCGCGAACCACATCGGTGATCATCAGGTCAGCCGCCTTGCGCGCGCTTGCGTGCCGCTCGACCTCCTGCTCATCCGCTGTCGGGCGCAAGAATGGCAGCCGATGCATCAACGAGCGAAGCAGGTGAGGGTGAAGGGCCGGCGTCACGCGTTCGAGCACAGCGCGGGCCGTGACGATTCCCAGCACTTTGCGATTCGCGTCCAACACGATCGCGCGGTTCAATCGTGTCGAGACCACGGCCTGAACAACCTCGTTCAGCGGTGAATCCGGGTACACCGTGGGAACATCTTCCCGCATGACGCTCGACAGCGGCGCATCGCCATTGAGGCCGGCAGACACGGGCGCGCTCTGCTCACGGTCTCCGAAGTCCGCGACAGTCCGCAGCAGGTCGAGCCTGCTGACGATTCCCACCAGCGCGCCGCGTTCGTCGACCACTGGCAGCCTCTTGAGTTTCCGCTGCACCATCGTCTCCGCTGCTTCGCTCAACGGTGCGTTCACAGCGACCACCACCGGCGGAGCCGTCATCACCTCCTCAGCCACGCGACGCGGCATCTCTTCCATCCGCTTCGCCTGCTCACCTGGGGGAAGGCCTGGCAGCAGCGTTAGTCGCACACCCAGCTGAGCCCTCTTCACCAGGTCCGAATTGGTGATGATCCCGACGACAATCCCGTCATCGACAACAGGGACCGCTCTGAGCGTGCGTTTCCGCATCAGCTCCACGACGTCGCGGATCGGCGTGTCCCGGTGCACGGCAGCCACATCTTTGGTCATGATCGATTCGACTGGCACAGCCTCGGACACGGCCCTGATCGTCCGAGGCGCGAACACGACGACCTCGGTCTGGTCGACCGTGATCATCCCGGCCGGGACCAGCTGCTTGAGCTGGGGCAGCAATTCCTCGATTCGTGCAACCGTGTCCACCCACTCGATGACGATAGGCAGATCCCACGGGACCTCCGCGAGGCGCGAGGAGTGCACACGCCCTGAGGCGCCGAAGCCCTCCATCCCGCGAACGACCGTGACACCGGCGGCGTTGTTGCGCCGCAGGAACGCCACGATCGCGTGCTGCGCGGGCACTTTCGCAATCGAGTCCTCTTCGCTGACGTAGACACGCACGCGCCTCGCCGCGCTGCCGTTGCCCAAGGTGGCTGATGTCATTCTGACCTCCCCGTGAACATGCTGCTTTGTGAAGAGACCGCAACGGGCGCGGCAGTCGGCTCCGCCTTGCTACTTCCTGTGGAATCTGCGTCCCCGCGTGCAGCCGCTTCCGCTTCGTCGCGCGCCAGGTGGTCCTCCAACTTCGGCTTGAAGAACTGCTGGGCAATCAGCGTCGGCACGAACGCGCTCAGGATGACTACCGTCACGAGCACCGTGTACTGGCTTCGATCGATGACTCCGTGGTTGAGCCCGAACAGAGCGGAGATGGTACCGAACGTCAGCCCGGTGCTCATCAGGAGCGTGGTGTACATCCCTTCTCGCCCTGGGAATCGAAATGCTCGCGTGAGTGGACTCACTCCGGCGAACTTCGTCAGAAGCTTCACCCCCAGGAGCAGCGCGATGATTCCCGCGCCGCTCACGACCGCACTGGCAACGACGAACGTCCCGGCGCGGATGAAGTAGAACGGGGTCAAGATGGTGAAGGCGAGGGTCCGCATGCGGGCAACGAGCTGCCGCTCGCGCAGAAACGTCCCGGCCAGAACCATCCCCACCAGGTAGGCCGGCAGGATGGGCTCGCTCCCGCTTGCATGGGCGATGCCGCCCAGGCCGAACATCAAGACGAGCACGAACTTGATCTCGGCCTCGCTCACGCGGCCGCCCGTGGTCTTGATCACGTAGCGCATGAGCCGGGGGGCTGCGACGAGCACGACGATCGTCGCGACCATGAAGGCTGCGAGATACCAGTTGAAATGGGTGAAGAAGAGGCCCAACGCCAGCACCGTGCCCAGGTCGGTGACGAAGCAGGCGGCCAGGATCACGCGGCCGAGGTTGGTCTGGTTGAACCCCGACTCGACCATCACGGCGTAAACCACCGCCACTGAGGTGGTCGACAGGGCGATCCCCGCAATTTGCGACGCGGGCCACGTCCAACCCACCACCCAGCGCGCGAACGCCACCGAGCCCAGGAAGGGCAGCAAGAAGCTCACGAAGCCGATCGAGATGGTCTGCTTCCAGTGGCGCCGGATGACGCTCGGCTCGATCTCTGCGCCTGCCAGGAACGTGAGCAGGCCGCTGCCGAAGCCGGCCAGGAAGTCGACCCACCCGTTGCTGGTCAGGTGGAACAGGTTTCCGACCAGGACCCCGATGAGGATCTCGATGAGGGACACCGAGACGCCGGTTCGAGTGGCAAGCACGGCGGCCAGAAACGCCAACCCAAGCCAGACAGCGGCGATCGTGTACGGGTTGTTCATCCGCGATCCTCCAAGAACCCGACCGGCACTTCCGGTCTCGCTGACTTGCACCAGTTTGGTCGTGCGGAGCACTCCCTGCCGGTAGAAGCCATCGACCCCGGTGCCCGGGGTGGTTCGCGCGGAGAACCGCGCCAGGCGAGCCTCATCGCCTAGTGAAACAACCAGGGCACATTGTAGTGAAAGAACCCCGCCCCGGCAAGGTGGCCCGCAACGTGCGCCGCCGACCATGCCCGAGGCCGCGCCGGTCGCGTTCCCGGCCGACCGTTGGGCCAAAGCGCGCCGTTGACACATGAGCGCTCCTTGCCTACATGGAGCGGCGGCGGTGGAGTTCGCCGGTAACCGCTGCACCGTGCAGCCAATGACTCCTACTTGCAGGAGTTCCCGGTGTTGCTCACCCAAATCATGGCGCCCGAGGAGGGCGGATGAAGACGCTGCTTCTGGTCGCCATCGCTGGCGCGGTCGGCTCCGCATCGCGATACCTCGTGTCGCTCGGCGCCGTGCGCTGGTTCGGTCCTGGATTTCCCTACGGCACGCTCACCGTGAACGTCGTCGGCTCGTTCCTCATCGCGCTCATCATGCAGATCGGGCTGCGAACCGAGGCGCTCACGCCGCTGATGCGCATCACCCTCACCTCGGGGTTTCTCGGCGGCTTCACGACGTACTCGGCGTTCAACTACGAGTCGCTCGACATGATGTCGCGAGGGGCATGGCGGCTCGCCCTAACGAACCTCGCGGCAACAGTGATCGCGTGCCTGGTCGCCGGCGTGCTGGGCTTCCGCGTTGCCCGCATGGTCATGGGGCGCTGAGATGTTCGATCGCATCCTCGTGGCGTTCAACGGCTCGACCGACTCGCGCCGGGCCTTCGCAACGGGCCTCGCCCTTGCCTCTCGACTTGGCGCCGAGCTTCACGTCGTCTCCGTGGTCGAGCCGTCGCACGCCGAGGACTCGATGGTTGCCGTCGATGCGCTGGTGGATCGTGACAACCGAAGGTACGCCTTTCTTCACTCGGGCATGGAGAGCGAAGCCCTCACCGAGAAGGTCGCGTTCTTCAGCCACATCGTGGTTGGTCGAGTCGTCGAGGCCGTGGTTGAGCTCGCAGACTCCATCAACGCTTCACTCATCGTCGTCGGAGGACTGGGACGCTCGCCGGTGCTTCGACTGATCTCCGGCGGAGCGGGGGTCCGCATCGCGTGTGACGCTCACGCGATGGTGCTGTTCACGCGATGATGACTATCAACAGACGCTTCCTTGCTCCGTTGCTCGCGACCCTGGTGTTGCTAGGCAACCCGTGCCCCGCGCACGCGGAGCCTCCGTCAGGGCCGCATCCCCAGCTCCGGCATGATACCGCCGCTGACCTCGCGATCACTGGCACCGGAGGGCTGCTTTGGATCTCATCAGAGCTTCTCAAGGGCCAGCTCGGCCCCTCCGCGTGTCGCTGGTGCGATCGGAACGCCGACGGTTCCGATGCCCTCAACGGCGTCGATGCCGCCGCTCGCAACGGCCTGCGGTGGTCGAACCCGAGCACAGCCGATGCCCTGAGCTACGGCACGGGGTTCGTGTTGGCGCCGCTCGCTGCCTTCGGCCTCGATGCCGTTGCAGCCGCACATGACGGCCGGAAGGACGGCATCGCGGTTGACGCGCTGGTCATCCTCGAGGCCGCGGTCATCGCTGCCGATGTGAACCAGATCGTGAAGTTCTCCGCCGGCCGCGAGCGACCGTTCGTGCATGCGCTCCCGCCTGGCGAGAAGGCGCACACGTCACAGCCGTCGGACAACAACGTGTCGTTCTTCTCCGGCCACACCACCCTCGCGTTCTCCTTGGCGACCGCGAGCGGCACGGTTGCCTCCATGCGCGGCTACCGGCTCGCGCCCCTGGTCTGGGTGGTGGGCATGGGGTTCGCTGCGACGACGGGCTACCTTCGGATCGCCGGCGACAAGCACTATCTCACGGACGTCGTCACCGCAGCCATCGTCGGCTCGGGCATCGGCTTTGCGCTCCCGTTCCTCTTCCACGCGCCGAGAACCGAGAGCACGCCTGTTGCGGGTGTTACAGCGAGCCCGCAGGTGACCCAGGTCACGATCGGCGGTGCGTTCTGACGTGGCCGCACGCTGCGCGGCGTCTCGGGCAAGCTCAGCGACGGTACGGGCCGGCGCCGGCGTACTGCCCGCCGCGGCCGAGTTCCCCGCCGATTCGGAGCAGCTGGTTGTACTTCGCGATCCGATCCGAACGCGACAGCGACCCCGTCTTGAGCTGGCCCGCGTTGGTGCCGACTGCGAAGTCAGCGATGAACGCGTCCTCGGTCTCGCCTGAACGATGCGAGATCACGCACGTGTAGCCATGCTGCCGCGCCAACGCCATCGTGGCGAGCGTCTCCGTGACCGTTCCGATCTGGTTGAGCTTGATCAGGATCGAGTTCGCAACATGGCGCTCGATCCCCAGCGCGAGGCGCTTGGGGTTCGTGACGAACACGTCGTCCCCGACGATCTGGATCCGGCGCCCCAGCCGTTCGGTCATGAGCTTCCACGTTGCCCAATCGTCTTCCGCGCACCCATCCTCGATCGATACGATCGGGTAGCGTTGGCAGAGCTTCTCGTAGATGCCGACGAGCTCCTCGCCGCTGACCTTGCGTTTGTCGAACGTGTACTGCGCTGGCGACGTGAAGAACTGGCTGGCGGCCGGGTCGAGCGCGAGGGCAACCTGATCGCCCGGCTTGTAGCCCGCGGCCTCGATGGCTCGGACAATCCGCTGGATGGCTTCCTCGTTCGAAGCAAGGCGCGGCGCGAACCCTCCCTCGTCGCCCACGCTCACGGTCTGCCCATCTGCTTTGAGCTGCGCCCGAAGCGCGTGGAAGACCTCGACGGACGCGCGCAGCGCTTCGGGGAACGAGCCGAGGCCAAGAGGCACGATCATGAACTCCTGGATCTCGAGGCCGCTGTCGGCGTGAACGCCGCCGTTGATCACGTTCATCATGGGCGTGGGCAGAAGCGACACGCAGACGCCGCCGAGGTAGCGCCACAGTGGCAGCCCCAGGGTTGCGGCAGCGGCACGCGCCGCAGCCATGGACACGCCGAGGATGGCGTTCGCCCCGAGCTTGCTCTTGTTCTCGGTGCCGTCCGCTTCGAGCATCACCCGATCCAGGGTCGCCTGCTCGGCGGCGTCCATCCCGACGACAGCCGGACCGAGCACGGTCTCGACGTTCTTGACTGCTTGGAGAACGCCCTTGCCAAGGTAGCGGTGCTTGTCACCATCCCTCAATTCCAGGGCTTCGAGCTCGCCCGTCGATGCGCCGGATGGTACGGCCGCTCGGCCGGCGCCGTGTTCGGTCAGCACCTCCACCTCGATGGTCGGGTTGCCCCTCGAGTCGAGGATCTCCCTGGCGTGTACGCTGGTGATCTGGGTCATGGCATGCCTCCGTGATCGCTTGAGAGAGCGTGCGCACCAGCGAGACGTGGCCAATGTTCCCGCGGTTGCGCACGCAGGAGTCATTGGCCGCCCTTGTTTGGGACGGCGTTTGAAGGCGAACTCCACCGCCTTGAAGAACGACGTCTGAAACTGTTCATTTGGGCTCGCGCCCCCCGGCGTCAATCAGCGCTGGCAGTGCGGGCGACTGCACAAGCCGCGCATCGAGCGCCCCCCTTTTCCATGCAGCCGCGCCGGACCGGTCGGGTCGAATAGCCGCTTTGTCATGGATCCGGCTATACGTGCCCATGCGGATTCGGGCACTTGCGGAGCAGCACTGAACACGCCGCGGCTCACCCTCGTTCTTCGCTCTTCGTTGACATCCCGGACGCACCCGTGGTGTCATCGCTCCGCTTCGCTCAGCTCAGTCGGTAGAGCAGGCGGCTGTACAACCATCGGGTCGCTGGGAGATCCCAGCAGCTGAAGCCACAACGGGGCGATCGCGCAATGGTGCGGATCTCCTCTTCGCGTTCCATGCCCAGCGCGGTCCCCGTTCTGCGCAGGTTGGCCCACGACGGCGCCCGGTTCCCCGCGCAAGCCAAAGGGCAACGTGCGCGTTCGGCGCGCGGCACACCGCCATGTCGGCAAAGCGCAGCTCCGAAGCGTCGGCCTGGCGCACCAGCAGCTCTGTTCAGAGAGGAGGGCGCGGCCCCGTCACGAAATGTGAGCGCGTCATCCGGTCGCTGACGCCGCCCCGAGGTGCATCGCGCGCCTGGCACCCCACTCGCACACTCTGGCCACGGGTACCTCGGTTTTCTTTGTCTGGAAGCGGTTTGCAGCCTCTTAAGAATGCCTTCCCGGACGTTCGCGTAGGGCTACGACTGCCGAGCCAGGTCCACCTCTTTGCGAAGAACGAAGGGGTGGGCGGTCAACAAGGCCTCGCACATCACGTCGCGGGGCCTTTGGCGTTTGTGGGCCTTGAAACGCTGCGTGTTGGCGACGCGGGTCGACGGCGACGCGCTCGTGGGGGCGCCGACAAAGAGCGCGACGTGGAGCACCACGGTGGCGCTGGACAAGGCTCGCGTTCTCTTCTCTGGCCAGCGGGGAGAGAGAAACCGAGAGCGTTTAACGGATCGGCGGCTTTGCGGTGGACGGGGCGGCGTGGGGTTAACTGGCCAGCGCTCAAAACCGAGCGGAGCGAGCTCTGGACTCTGCGCTCGGCGTTGACACTTCGGGCTCCGGCGCGCACGCCGCTCGATGCCAACACCGCGCTCATCCGTGGTGTCACGGACTCCCCGCAGCGAAGAGCGCAGGGGCTCGCAGCAATCCAGGAAATCGGGCTTGCGATGGAAGGCGATCCCGGCGATCCTCATAAGGACAAGTTTACGGAACGGTCGTGCATATCGATTGGTGCAGGAGACCAGAACATGAGCAACCTGTGGAACAGGTGGGGGGTGGGTTCGCTGGCCGGCGCCGGACTTCTTGCGGGCCTCGTGGCGTGCGGCAGTTCTTCGTCAGACGGCGCGGCCGCAGGCTCGGATGGTGGCGGAACCGGCGGTCAGGGCACAGGTGGCTCGGGAGCGTCATCGGGGACCGGCGGCTCCGGCGGTGGTTGCGCTGGGAGTTGCGACGACGGCTTCAACTGCACGATCGATGCCTGCGTCAGCGGCAAGTGCGCGAACAGCATCGGTCCGAACACCGGAGCCACAGCGTGCCCGCCTGGTCGGTACTGCACGGTCGACAAGGGATGCATCGCGAGCCCCGCCTGCGCGAGCACGGCCGACTGCGAAAAGGCATTTGAGGGCGATGCCTGCAAGACCAACATCAAGTGCGACCCCGCCTCGTCCGTGTGCCTCTTCGACACCCTGGACAAGGACCACGACGGTCATGCGCCGCAAGTTTGCGGTGGCGATGACTGCGACGATTCTGTCGCAACAATCCATCCTGGAGCGTCCGAGTCTTGCGATGGGAAGGATGAGGACTGTAACGGAGTCGTGGATGACTCGCCGACCGCCGACAAGTGGTGCCAAGCAAACGAGGGAGTGGGATATGTGTGCCAGAGCGGAAGCTGCGCGTGCAAGCCCGAGAACCTCTGCGGGTCGAGCTGCGTGGATAGGATGACCGATGTCAACCATTGCGGCACCTGTGACACGAAATGCACCTCGGGCGAGACTTGCGCAGCCGGCATCTGCGGGTGTCCAGGTTCAACATCTCAATGCGGGAACTTGTGCGCAGATCTGAGTTCGGACTCGAACAACTGCGGGACCTGCGGCCACGCTTGCCTGACCAACGGTGTGTGCGGGGGCGGAACATGCAGCTGCCCTTCCAACTGGTCAGCGTGCGGCGCAGACTGCGTGTTGCTTGGCGAGGACGAGCAGAACTGCGGTACGTGCGGCCACGCCTGCCCGAATGGAGCCTACTGCGCCGCCTCAACTTGCACATGTCCGAATGGCCAAGAGGTATGCGGCAGTACCTGCAAGGATACCTCAGCCGACCAAGAGAACTGCGGATCCTGTGGGAACGTTTGCCCCCTGGGGGCCTCTTGCAGTCAGGGGAGTTGCACCTGTCCCTATCCGTGGACGACCGTCTGCAGCAACGTATGCGTATCACTCGATGATGATATTGCGAACTGCGGGACCTGTGGCGCAGTCTGCGGTGCTGCGAACGCCGCCCCGACCTGCGTGACGAGCGTCTGCCAGCTGAATTGCATTGTTGGGTTTGCCGACTGCAACGGACACGCAGCCGACGGCTGTGAGACCAACACCGACAATGATGCTCTGAACTGCGGGATCTGCGGGCACTCCTGTGCCGGCACCTCGTGCAGTTCGGGCGCGTGTCAACCGGCCGTCATAGTGAGTGGCCTGGACCATCCGCGGGGCCTCGCCGTCGATGCGTCTAGGTTGTTCTGGACCACCAGCGTAAGCTCTGGAACGGTCATGTCAGCTCCGTTGGCAGGCGGAAACCCCACGATTCTCGCGCAGAATCAGAACTATCCGATGGGAATCGCGGTGGACTCCACCACTGTATTCTGGGGTACGGCGAGCTCCATCGCGAAGGTGGCCAAGAATGGCGGTTCGGTGACGACGCTGGCCAACGAGCGGGGGGACAAGATCGCAGTGGACGGGGCCAACGTCTACTGGATTAAGATCCAATACCCGAATGGCGCTGTTCAGTCGGTGCCCGTCGATGGTGGATCCGTCAGTACGTTCTACACGTCATCGACCGACACTCCGGCGGGCGTTGCTACGAACGGGACTGACGTCTTCTGGGCCAGCAGTGGGATGGCTTACGGAGGTGGGGGATATTACCCGAGCACAGTCAACAAGATCCCCGTGGGGGGTGGTAGCCTTGTCGAACTTAACAATCTTGCTGGGTGCTGTAGCGTATTTGACCTCGCGATAGACAGTTCCAGCGTCTACTACGTGGGCCAAGGTCACGGATCCACAACGAACGGGTGGTTGAGGAGCGTTCAGCAGGATGGAAGCGGCGATGTCTTGCTCGGACTGGTGGATCCATCTCCGAAGGCGTTGGCGGTAGACGACTGTTGCGTCTACGGAACCGCTGGGGGTGCGTCGCAGAATGAAGGCGTCGTATTCAGAGTGCCAAAGACCGGCGGGACCGTGGATATCATGGCGAATCACCAGAATTCGCCGCGAGCGATAGTGGTTGATGCAAGCTATTTGTATTGGATCAATGAAGGTGACGGAACGATCGTTCGGTCTCCAAAGAAGTAGTTAGAGTCTCCCTCGGGGATGGGTGAAACCCCTCGCCTTCAGGCGAAGCCTTCAGGGGGCCCGAAGGGCCGGAACTTCTCGCTGGCCTTGCAGATTGCTAAGCACCGCAGTGGACAACGCGTTCCGCATCCGTGCGCCGAGCTAATGCTCGGCCTTTAGGCGACTTCAGTCGCGGATCGAACCCCTCGCCTTCAGGCGAGGGTCGTTCAGTTGTGAGGGCGGCGAGGGGGTCGCCCGGGCGATCCCCAGTGGCCTGCGTAGTGTCAGTTGCAGCTACTGATCAGCACGCTCACACTGCTGTTTCCCGAATCCGCCACCGCGAGGTCTGGCTTGCCATCACCGTTGAGGTCGCCGAGAGCCACGGAGCGAGTCGATGTGTTGCCCCAGCCCACCCCGAAGTCCAGGGAGCTTGCGAATGTTCCATTGCCGTTGTTCACTAGTACGCGCACCGAGTAGTCGGCGGTGGCTACGGCTAGGTCCGTCCTGCCGTCGCCGTTGAGGTCCCCAGGCGCCACCGAGATCGGAAGCCCACCTCCCGTCACATAGTCCACCTTGGCTGCTAGAATACCATTGCCCTGGTTCATGAAGACGCTGACAGTGTGGTCCCAGTAGTTGCCCTCCACGAGGTCAATCTTACCGTCGCCGTTGAAGTCGCCCAGCGCGACCGTCTGCGGATTGTCACCTGCCGGGTAGTCCACCTTGGGGGCGAATGTTCCATTGCCCTGGTTGAGGAGCACGCTCACAGTCTTGTCGTAGCTATTGCCGACGGCGAGGTCCGCCTTGCCATCGCCGTTGAGGTCTCCGATCGCCAGAGCGCTCGGAGTGGCGCCTGTTGTATAGTCGACCTTGGCGGAGAAATTCCCGCTGCCTTGGTTGATCAACACACTCAGCGTACCGGCGTACGCGTTGGCCACTGCCATGTCAGTCTTGCCGTCGCCGTTGAGGTCACCAAGCGCAACCGACTCAGGATGGTCGCCTGCCGGGTAATCCACCTTGGGGGCGAACGTTCCATTGCCCTGGTTGAGAAGCACGCTCACCGTAGAGTCCTCGTAGTTCGCGACGGCAAGATCCGGCTTCCCATCGCCGTTGACATCACGAACCGCCACAGAAAGCGGTGTGGTGCCAGTGAAGTAGAAAGAATTGGCTCCGAGAACGCCATTGCCCTGGTTGATGAACACGTCCACTCCATACCAGGAGGTAACGACCACGTCCGCCTGGCTGTCGCCGCTGAGCTCAGCAATCGCAACCGATGCGGTGTGGATACCGCTCGTCGGGTAGCTCACCGCGGAGGCGAAGTCTAGGGTGCATGCGCACGAGCCGGCCAGGCAGATGTTGCTTCCGGAGCATTTCTTCGCACACGCCCCGCAATTCGACGCGTCCTTGCTGATGTCCACGCATGCGTTGCTGCAGACAATATCCCCGCCGGGACAGACGCAACCGCCCGCGTTACATGCAGCCCCCACTGCACACGTCGTTCCGCAGGTTCCGCAATTCGCCGCGTCGTGAAGGGTGTCGATACACACGCCGCCACAGACAGTTTCGGTGCCTGGGCAGGCGCAGGTTCCTGCGTTGCACGAGGCACCATTGGCGCAGGTCTTCCCGCACACGCCGCAATTCGTCACATCATGACCGGTGTCAACACAGACGCCGCTGCACACCGACTGCGAACCAGGGCACACGCAGGTCCCGGCGCTGCATGACGCTCCGGTCGCGCAAATCTTTCCGCAAGTCCCGCAATTGGACGCATCGTGGAGCGCGTCCACGCACGCGGCACCGCACAGTGTGCCGGCATTCGGACATACGCAGGCGCTCGCCTCGCAGGTTAGATTCGTTGCGCAGACCTTCCCGCACTGACCGCAGTTGGCGACATCCTGGCTCGTGTCCACACACACGCTTCCGCAAACCGTCTCGCTGCCCGGACATGTGCAGCTGCCCGCGCTGCATGCAGCGCCGGTCGCGCAGATCTTCCCACACGACCCGCAATTCGCCGAGTCCTGGCTCGTATCCACACACACATTGCTACAGACGATGTCGTTGCCCGGGCAGCTACAGCTGCCCGCACTGCATGAAGCGCCGATTGCGCAGGTCTTGTCGCACCCGCCGCAGTTCGACATGTCCTTTGCTGTGTCAACGCAGGCGTCACTGCACACGGTTTCGCTGCCAGGGCACGAGCAGCTACCCCCATTGCACGAGGCGCCAGCTGCACATGCCTTGCCGCATCCGCCGCAGTTCGACATGTCCTGCGCGGTGTTGACGCAGACCCCCCCACAATCCGTCCTCCCAGTCGGGCACGCGCAGGTCCCCGCAGTGCACTGACCCCCGCTAGCGCAAGCGTGCCCGCAGGTGCCGCAGTTGTTCGCGTCCGTCTGCCTATCCACGCAGCTCGAACCGCATTGGTTCTCAGCGTTGCAAATGCAGCTTCCGTTCTTGCAGACGTGCATTGCACCCGTGGTAGACGCACACCATTGATCAGCGGCAGGCTCGTTGTCGGGCGTTCCATCGCAATCATCGTCCTTGCCGTTGCACTTCTCCTTGGCCCCCGGATACACGCTCCCATCGCTATCGTCGCAGTCATCTCCGCCGCAAACCTGCGGAGGATGCTTGTCCCCATCCTTGTCCAGGACGTCGAACAAGCACACCGACGATTTCGGGTCGCACCGGATGTGGGTCTTGCATCCGTCTCCCTTGAACGCGGCCGTGCAGTCCGTATCGTTCGCGCACGCAGGGCTTGCGATGCACCCCTTCTCAATCGTGCAGTACTGACCGGCAGGGCACGCTGTCTCCCCGGAGTTCGGCCCGATTGTGTGCGTGCAGACGCCCTGCGCGCAGCTATCAATGGTGCAGCTTCGCTGGTCATCGCAGCTCCCTACGCAACCGCCGCCTGACCCCGCCGCACCTCCGGCCCCACTCGCGCCACCCGTCCCTGCAGCATCAGATGACGAGCTGCTACACGAAGGAAGAACGGCAATCAAACCACATGTCGCCAAGCCCACCAGGATCCATGAATGTCGTTCTGCTCGCATATCTCGTCTCCTCTATCCCGTTGAATTTGCTCAGGCGACTGGCAGTCCCAAAGTTTCCTCATGGCACGCTGATCGCAAGAAAGTCGATGCTGACCGTGTCGGACGCCTTGCCGAGCCCGATGGTTGCCGACCATGTTCCATCCGCCGCCGCTGTCGCAGGCATCGTGACCGACTGGACCGTGTTGGCTCCGGTGCAGTTCACAATCTTCTCACCGCCGCTCGAACCGGTGACTGCCACGACGTGCCCTCCGCCCTGGCAGGCGAATGACATATAGAACGTGATCGAGGCGTTTGCGGCCAGCCCGGAGAACTTCGTGTACGTCTGTGAGCCATAGTTGCCGATAGGCCATGATGAGCTCGACTGCGTCAGCACGAGACTGCCGCCGGAAACGCAAACCTTAAAGCTGTCCAAGGCGGCGTTCGTTTCGGTCAGGCTCTGGACATCTCCGGAGTACGGCGTGCTCTGACCGTTGGTCAGCGTTGTGCAGCTACGTGTCTGCGAAAACCCCTCGAACCTGCTGCAGCAATCCGCCCCGCAGTTCGACGGGCAGCTCTCGGTAGGGCCGGAGCACACCCCGTCGCCGCATTGGATGGTCACCGGGCAGTCACCATCCGAAGCGTGCGTGCATCCGGTCGGACAGCACCCGTCGTTCTGCTGACAACTCGTGATCGCGGCGTGCGTGCATTGCACATCGCAGGACTGCGCGCTCCCCGTCATCCCGTCGACCGTGCAGTTGTTCGAGTCATTGCAGCTCGTAGGGCAGTTGCCGTCACAGATTTCCCCGGGTTCCACAACGCCGTTGCCACACTTGCTAGTGCAGTCGTTATCCTGCGCCGCGTTGCACGACCCGGGGCAGCAGCCGTCGCCTCCCGCGCATTGAGTGATTGCCGGGAAGGTGCAGACCGCACTGCAATTCTGCGCGCTGCCGGTGAGGACGTTCTGGGTGCACGGGTCGCTGTCATTGCACGACGCGGGGCAATTGCCGTCGCAGCTCTCCCCGAGCTCGACGACGGAGTTGCCGCAGGTTGCCGAGCAGTCGGTGTCGTTGTTCTTAGTGCACCCGCTCGGACAGCACCCGTCGCCTGACGCACACGCTGTGATTGCGACGAAGCTACAGGATGCGCTGCAAGTCTGCGCGCTTCCGACGAGCTGATCTTTCGTACAAGGCACGCCGTCGCTGCATGAAGTGGGGCAGTTGCCGTCGCAAATCTCCCCGGGCTCGACGATTCCGTTCCCGCACGTCGCTGAACAGTCCGAGTCCGTGGTCTTGTTGCATCCGGCAGGACAGCAGCCGTCGAGCGACACGCAGCTCGTGATAGAGTTGTGCGAGCACTGCAGGTTGCAGCTTGAGGCCGATCCTGTCGATGAGTCCTTCGTGCATGCGTTCCCATCGCTACACGTTATTGGGCAGTTCTTGTCGCACACCTCGCCCGGCTCTACGGCCCCGTTGCCGCAGACGGCGGGGCAATCCGCGTCGGTGAGCTTGGTGCAGCCGGAAGGGCAGCAGGAGTCGCCCGAATTGCAGGCCGTGATGCCCGCGCAGGGGACCTCAGCGGTGATTGTGATGGGTCCGGCGCACGTCTTGATTCCCTGAGCGGGCGCCGCCAGGCACAGACTGTAGCCCGACGCAGCGGACCAGCTCTTGGGGACTGTGATGGATTGAGAACCGTTGACCTGGGCTGTCGTGGAAATGATGGGCGGGACTTCGCCGCCACCGTGGTACATCGATATCCTGAGCGGGGCGGTGACCGACACGGAGTCCCAGACCGCGTTGTAGGTCGCGCCGATCTTCCATACCACGCCGGCCGTTGGGTTGGAGATGTTGATCGCCGGTGCGGGTGCGATGGTAAACATTCCGGAGCAGCCGGCCAGGTTCCCCCCGTTGCCCGTGACGCAGATTCGATAGTCGGAACCGGGCGTCCAAGAGGTAGGCACCACCACGGACTCGGAGCCGGTCGCGGGGGCAGCGCCCTGGATCACCGGAGACTCTTCGTTGACACCTTTGAGCGCGACTACTCGAAGGGGGGCGCTGACACCGGTCGATGACCACGTAGTCTTGAATGTCGAACCCTGATACCAGGTCGTTCCACCGGCAGGTGAGCTGACGGTGATCGTGCCGTTGCAGTCCGGGTCGCTGGAACTGTTGCATGCGGACGGGCAGCATCCATCCTTCGCGCCGCAGGCAGTAATCGGCGTCGTCTTGCACGTGGCCGTGCACTGCTGACTCGTCCCGACAAGCACGTACGCGGTGCAACCAGAGGCGGCCGGGCACGATGCGGGGCAGTTCTTGTCGCAGGTCTCTCCGTTCTCAACGACCCCGTTGCCGCACGTAGCTGAGCAATCGTTGTCGTTGGCCGCGTTGCACGTGGGCGGACAGCAGCCGTCGCCGGCTTTACAGGCGGAGATCGTCGTGTGCGTACAGGTCAGGGAGCACTTGTCGGCGCTGCCGTACTGGGTATCGGACGTGCATTTGTAATTGTCGTCGCAAGTTCCCGGGCAGTTCGCGTCGCACGCCTCTCCGGGTTCGACGACGCCGTTGCCGCAGCCGGCGTTCACGCACTTGGATGTGGTGGAATCGCAGACCTTACCCATGATGCAGTCGTTGCTCGTGGTGCAGTCGGTCCACGGCCCGACCATGTAGGTCTCCATCTCGAAGGGGGCGTAGGCAAGCACCTGTGTGCCAATGCCGTAGGCGTTCGTCCCTGCGGCAATTTTCTCGTAGACATCAACCGCGCTCGCGAGGAGCTCGTAACCCAACGTGTCCCCCAAGACCGATTTGATTCCATGCTTTTCGGCGATCTTGACGGCGATCTGTACGAGGTCACCGGCGATTGAGTAGAAGTCGCCCCAAGTCATGGATTCCCAACCGACGTCTCCCGGCACCTGCGCGAGCCGGTCGTAGACCGCATCGGCGAATTCCCCAGCGATGCCCTCGTCATCGAACGACAGCCCAAAGGCCTGCATGGTCTTGACCGTCAGCTTGATCAGATTGGAGGCACGCGCGCGGATCATCTCTAACGGGAAGCTTTGCCACGCGAGATTCTTGATCGACGAGCTTCCCCCCATTCCGCCTGAAAAGAAGTACACGCCGTACGCACCACGACGGTCCGTGGGAATGGAGATCTCCGGCGAGTCCAACCCCACCGAGCCCGTCAGCTTCTCGAGCACTTTGTCGTTCAGCGCGTTCAACAGGTCGATGAAGTCGATCATCGTAGTGGGCTCATACAGTTGCACCTGCCTCGAGCCGGGCTTGAACGGCCACGCCCGGACAGGAGCCGGGTCTGGTGTGTCCGCCCCGTGGAGGTCGACCAGCGGCTTGTCGATCTCGCCCACGACTACCAGTGCGTTCAGCACGTTCAAGCTCAGGAACTCAAGTCCGTCAATCCCACCCGGTTTGGGCGTCAGGATCAACTCGTTCCCCTTGGGCTCCTCCTTCATGTCGAAGTTCATGTCCGAGCCCAAGGCGACGGTCTTGTAGACTTGGTAGCTGAAGGGCTTCAGGCCTGTAGGCTGCTGCCCCGGAGGGGTAATCTCGCTCGCATGCTCGTTCACGCGCTCGACCACGGCCTGGAGCGTGGCTGCGTAGTGCGCCTTGAACTCTGGATTGGTCGGCCAGCTGGGCGTCGGCGTGGACTCCATCCACTGGGCGAACTCTTCAAGCTCGGGAGTATCCCAGATAACCTTCGCGAGGGGCGCAGACAGCTCTCCTGAAGTGAGAAACAGCGGCGAGACCTGCATGAGCCACGCGGCCGTCGTCTTAGCGTCAATTCGCAGCGCTTCCCCTGTGGCCGTGACTTGTCCTTGTGAGTTCGCCAGGTAGTTCGCCCACACGTACGGGCTCCCCGGCACGTGCGCGTAAAGCGTCCGTGTGCCCGTCGGCGGAACCCCTATCTCCACGTCCAGCTGCCGGCCTAGGCCGACCGGCAGGCTCCCTGAGTAGATCTCGGGCGTGCCCGCCTCCGGTATCACGACCTGGAGGGTTCCCTTGATCACTCCGTCCTTTGTCGTGGGAGGCGCGACCCCGGCCGATCCTCCTGGGCTCGACGACTTCGACTGGCACCCAGCCCCCGCGTCGGCGCCCAATGCAAGCCCGACAGCGAACAGCAGCGTGAGCCAACCAGAACTCGATCTCCCAACTTTGCACAGCCGTGCCATTGGATGCCTCCGCTGCTTCAAGGGCCAAACTTCGCCAGGAATACATCGTAGCCGCCCGCGGTCGTCATCAAGCCTGGTCCGAGGTCCATCGTGCCCACCAAGAATCCTGTCCCGACCGTCGCCCCGCCGGGCGCTGCCGCCACCGCGTACCCGCCCTGGCTCGCGGAATCGCCGGCACGCTTGCTCCATACGTGGGCGCCGCTAGCATCAAGCTTCGCAAAATAGGCGTCTGTGTCACCGCCGCTGGTCAGCACTCCGCCACCGAAGTCCACACTTCCCATCATCGATCCGGCAATGCTGACCGCCCCCATCGAATCCACCGCAACGCCCGCCAGTGATTGCGTTGCTGCATCGCCGAATTGCTTCACCCACACGACGTTGCCGCCGGTGTCGAGCTTCGCCAGAAATGCGTCCGAACCTCCCGCCGA
The DNA here is from genome assembly GCA_021847645.1 of Myxococcales bacterium. Classification (GTDB taxonomy): domain Bacteria; phylum Myxococcota_A; class Polyangia; order Polyangiales; family Polyangiaceae; genus JAJZQG01. The sequence continues at coordinate 14,209 of JAJZQG010000032.1, read as the reverse complement.
AGTCAGCACCGTTGTCCCGATCGTCATCGACCCGGTCATGTTGCCGCCGAGGAACACATTCCCCGAGCTGTCAACCGCGACGGATTGGGCCATCTGATCTCCCGCCCCACCGAATCGCTTGCTGTAGAGCACGCCACCTGCCGACTGATACGCCACGAGGAAGGTGTCGCGGTCCGATGCGGTCAGCGTGCCTGCGCCGAAGTCTACCGTGCCGGTAAATGCGCCGCCGCAGATCACGTTCCCGGCTGAGTCTACGGCGATCGCGTCGCCGCGTTGCTCGTTCACATCTCCGACGGACTTGCTGAACACATGGGTTCCCGCGGAAGTGAAGCTCGCTACGTAGAAGTCCCAGGAGCTGCCCGAATTGGCGGTGAGCGTTGATCCCCCGAAGTTCAGAGTCCCTTGATACATGCCCGTGATGGCGATGTTGCCCGCGGAGTTGACCGCGAGGGCGTTGACCCTCTGGTCTCCCGCGTCGCCGAACGACTTGCTCCAGATTGCGTTGCCCGACGAGTCGAGCTTGGCCAGGTAGATGTCCGTTACCCCTTTGCCCGTGAGCGTGCCACTTCCAAAGTCGATCGTGCTGGTGAACAGGCCTGCTACGTAGATGTTTCCGGCCGCGTCCGTCGCGACAAGCGCGCGCTGCTCGTAACCGGCATCGCCGTACCTCTTGCTCCAGATGTGCTGACCGGTAGGATCGAATTTCGCGAGAAAGATGTCGATGCCTCCGGCGCAGGCCAGAGGCCCGCCACCGAAATCAATCGATCCCTGGAAATAGCCGCCCACCACGATGTTGCCGCTCGGATCTGCCGCTACATTGTCTGGGGACTGCGCGCTTCCATCCCCAAACCGTCGGCTCCACTGCGTGGCCCCAGGGCAAACTGGGGCTATTCCGTCGCAGTTCTCATCGATTGCGTTGCCGCAGACCTCCTTCGCGCCAGGGTGCACTGCTGCCGACGTATCGTCGCAGTCCGTCGTCGGCGAGCAGTATGGGTCCTTGCAGCTTGTTGAATAGTAGCCATCGCCATCGCCGTCCGTGCACCCGCAGGGGCAAGGGGTGTCCCCACCGACGCAGTCGTCGTCCAGCCCGTTGCTGCAAATCTCGATCGCGCCAGGGTGCACGTTCTCGTTCTGGTCGTTGCAGTCGCCCTTGGGCTGGCAGCTTGCGTTCGTGCACGTTGTCGGATAGTACCCGTCGCCGTCGGCATCGGCGCAGGTGCACGCGCACACCTGATCGCTGCCGTTGCAGTCCTCGTCCACACCATTCCCGCAGATCTCGGCAGCGCCCGGGTGGCGATTGGCGTTGGTGTCGTCACAGTCGGTACGAGGCGAGCACCCCGGGTCGGCGCACGACAAGGCGTAGTAGCCGTCGCCATCTACATCAAGGCACGTGCACGTGCAAATCAGATCCCCATCGGTGCAGTCCTCATCGACACCGTTGTTGCAGATGTCTACGGCGCCTGGGTGAATCAGCGGGTTCCCGTCGTTGCAGTCGCCATTGGGAGTGCAAAGCAGAGCTTGGCACGAAGTGGAATAGTAGCCGTCACTGTCCGCGTCGGCGCAGACGCACGGACACACCTCGTCCGCGCCGCTGCAGTTCTGGTCCACGCCATCGCCACAGGTGTCTGTCGCGCCGGGGTGCACAGCGGCGTTCGTATCGTCGCAATCGCCGACCGGCTGGCAGTTCGGATCGCCGCACGTGGTCGGATAGTACCCGTCAACGTCTGCATCAACGCAGCCGCACAGGCAGACTGCGTCTGCGCCGTTGCAGTCCTCATCCTGACCGTTGCCGCACACGTCGGAGGCCCCCGGGTTGATGGTCGCGTCGGCGTCGTTGCAGTCTCCGATCTGCGCGCAGCTCACATCGGTGCAACTTGAGGGATACCAGCCGTCGCCATCGGCGTCGGTGCAGCTACAACCGCACGGCAGGTCAGCTCCGGAGCAATCCTCGTCGATGCCGTTCCCACACACCTCTTGCGCGCCTGGATGTACCGCCGCGTTTCCGTCGTCGCAGTCGCCCGTGTTCGCGCACGCAGGATCCGAGCAGGACGACGGATAGTACCCGTCGCCGTCTGCATCCTTGCAGGAGCAAGAAGGCGTTCCGCAGGATCCCTGGGCACAGGCCAGAATCTGAGCGCCAACCATGGACACCTTGTCGTCCACCTGGAAGTCGTCGCTCGCGTCGGACACCGGATCGAGGCGCAATCCCGTGATCGTGCCCTTCCAAGCGGGGTGCTGGCTGAAGTCAAACGTGAGCACGTGCTGCGTACCATCGCATTGGACCGGCAGCGAGAGCGATCGGTCCGACGCGGGATCTGGTAGGGCATCCGTGGTGAAAAACAGCGTGGAATGTTGAGAGGACGATCCATCGCACGCGAGTGTGACCGCGACCGCCTTCCAGTCCGCGGCAGGCACGTTCTGCAGAACAGGGCTGAACCATTTGCCGGTACGCCCTGGATCCATGCTCATGGCGTCGGCATTGACACCGTGATCGATGCCGTCGTCGTGCCGCCATCCCTCGGCGTTTTTGGCAAAAGTCCACGACCGCGCAGGCGATCCGCCCGGGCCGTAGTTGTCAGAAACGAGCTCATCGCCGGGTGTCAGTTCCACGTAACCGCTGATGGGCTCCGGCGATGCGCGCGTGACCGCGGCCGCGGCGCATTCCGCGTACAGAATCTCGAAGTGGAGTTCGGCGCCCGGCCCCTTCAGCTCACCGAGCGCGTCGCCCTGCGCAACTGCACTGCCGGACGCAAGCCCTGCAGTCGTCGAAGACAGTCCGCAATATTGGGCTGCGTATCCATTGCCCAGGGCGACGACCAGCCCCCCGGAGCACTCGCTCGATTCGACAATGGTTTCCACCGTGCCCGCCGCGGCGGACACCACCGTGACGGAAGCCCCGTCCACTTCGAAATCGATCGCCCAGTAGTCGTCGGCTCCGTGCAGCGGATCCGATCCCGCCGCCCCTTTGAACGCCTTGACCGTTGTCTTGACGCCCCCCGCGAACGGGAGCTTAAGGTCCGGCTTGCGCAGGTCAGCGGCAGATCCGTTCTCAACGCCCAGTTCGCATCCCGGCCCGGCGCCGGAGTCGCTGTCGGGCGTGATTGCGGCGTCGGATGCGCCGCCGTCAGGCCCTGGTGAACTCGTCGATGAACGGCAGGTTCCGTTCCAGCAAGTGAGTCCGGGGTCGCAGGTGACGTCAGCGCGACATGGTTCGCCGCTCGCACCGGCCCGAACCGCCGATCCGGACGAGCAACCGACGAGGCCCAAGGCGAACAGTTGGAGCCAGAAGGCAGAAGGGGTCCTCATCATGATCTCCGGCTAGCTTCCAATCGACGAGCCGAACGTACCAGTACATAGATTCCCTGGGGGAGCCCAGCCCGTGAGCGCCTTCGTTGCATGACCAGAAGTCCCACGAGCAAGGCGCTGCCGGCGAGCCCCGCCGACTCCGAAGGCCGATCGCCGACACGGCATCCGCAACCGCCCGCGTCGGCAGCAGCAGGCGAATTTGATGGCTCAGCCGCATCCTGTTCCAGTGCGTCCTTTCCAGCTTCTAGCTGTGGTTCTGGACCTGCTTCCGCCTGCGGCTCTGGTTGCGGCTCGGGCTGCGGCTCAGGCGGGGCCGCCTCCGGAACCGTGCAAAGCCCGGCCTGACACGTGCCCGACGTGCACGGCGTTCCATCGGACTTTACCGGATTCGAGCATGTGCCCATCAAATCGCAAACGCCCGCTACGTGGCATTCGTCCTTTGCCGTGCAGGTTATCGGGCTGCCTCCCACGCAGTTGCCGGCCTTACAGCTGTCGCTTTGCGTGCACGCATTGCCGTCGTCGCAAGCTGCCCCGTCAGCCTTTTGCGGCTGTGAGCACGTGCCTGTGGACGTGTCGCATGTGCCCGCTTCATGGCACTGGTCCTTCGCCGTGCACACCACGGGGCTTCCCCCCACGCAGCTGCCCGCCTGACAGCTGTCGCTTTGCGTGCACGCATTGCTGTCGTTGCATATTGTCCCGTCAGCCTTTTGCGGCTGCGAGCACGTCCCCGTGGTCGTGTCGCAAGTGCCGGAATCATGGCACTGGTCCTCGGCTGTGCACACCACCGGCGTGCCTCCCACGCAGCTACCCGCCAGACAACTATCGCTTTGCGTGCACGCATTGCTGTCGTCGCAGGCGGTCCCGTCGGTCTTCTGCGGCTGCGAGCACGCGCCCGTGGACGCGTCGCAAGTCCCCACGTCGTGGCACTGGTCCTGGGCCGTGCACACAACGGGGCTGGCACCCACACAGGTTCCGGACTGGCACGTATCGCTTTGCGTGCAGGCGCTGCCGTCGTTGCACGCCGTTCCATCCGTCTTGATTGCGAACGAGCAAGTGCCATCGCCATTGCACGTGCCGGCTTGGTGGCATTGGTCCGGGGCCGCGCACGCGTAGGTTGTGCCGCCGCACACTCCGGCTGTGCAGATATCACCCTTGGTGCATGCGTTGCCGTCGTTGCAGGCGGTTCCTTCCGTCTTGTTGCCGAACGAGCAGGTGCCATCGCCATTGCACGTGCCGGCTTGGTGGCATTGATCCGGGGCCGCGCACGCGTAGGTTGTGCCGCCGCACACTCCCGCCGTGCAGATATCGTTCTTGGTGCACAGGTTGCCGTCGGTGCACGAGTTCCCCGTGGTGCTACCGCACACTCCATCCAGGGTTGCACCTGCTGCTACGCTGCATGCTTGGCAGTCGGTCGTGACCCCTCCGCCGCATGCTGTCTCACAGCAAACGCCGTCCACGCAGAATCCGGTGTCGCACTGGGAGCCAGAGGTACAGTTACTGCCATGCGTGTGGTACTCCCATGTATCGCCCAGGTACCCGCTCCCAGGTGTCCCGCCGAACAGGACTGTTCTGCCTCGCGCGCTGTCGTATGCAAGACCGTAGATGTACCGGACTGACGGCTTGGTCGCAGGTGCCTGCTGCGTCCAGTTCGTACCGTCCCACTCCCAGGTGTCATTGGAGGAATTGGTGCCGTCTGAGCCTCCGAATAGCACGCTCCTGCCGCGGGCTCCATCGTACCCGAGTACGTGGCCCCACCGAATGCTGGGCTTTGTAACCGGTGACTTCTGTGCCCAACTCGTGCCATCCCATTCCCAGGTGTCATTGAGCTTGACCGTGCCGTTAGTTCCGCCGAACAGGACCGTCACCCCCCGCATGCTGTCGTACGCGAGCCCGTGGCCGGACCGCAGAGGTGGGCTTGTCGCGGGTGTCCTCAAAGTCCAGGTTGTTCCGTCCCACTCCCAGGTATCGTTGCCCGGACCGCCGAATCCGCCGAACATGACGGTCTTGCCTCGGACGCTGTCATACGCGAGCGGACTCTGGCTGCGGCCAGGTGGACTCGTCGAAGGAGTCCTCAGCGTCCAATTCGTTCCGTCCCATTCCCACGTTTCAGTGCCCCCCGAAGAGCCACCAAACAGCACGGTCTTGCCTCGTGCGCTGTCGTACGCTAGTCCGTAGTACGCCCGTGCTGACGGGCTCGTCGCGGGGAACTTCTGATTCCAGATCGTGCCGTCCCACTCCCAGGTGTCGCCCAGATAGCTCGGGTTCCCCCCGCCGAACACTACGCTCTTACCTCGGGCGCTGTCATACGCGAGCGCGTGGCCTATCCGTGCCGGAGGGCTCGTTCCGGCTGACTTCCGCGTCCAGATCGTGCCGTCCCATTCCCAGGTATCGCTGAGGCGACCCCCGTTCCAGCCGGCAAATAGCACGGTCTGGCCCCGCACACTATCGTACGCGAGGGCGTGGCTGTTTCGCGCAGCGGGGCTCGTCGCGGGGGATTTCTGAGTCCAGGTCGTCCCGTCCCATGCCCATGTGTCAGCATAATAGGTCGTGCCGTTCGACCCGCCGAGCAACACTGTGTGGCCGTGCGCGCTGTCGTAGGCGATCGCGTGTCCGCTTCGCGCAGCGGGGTTCGTGGCTGGTGATCTCTGGGTCCAGTTCGTACCGTCCCACTCCCACGTGTCGGCAAGGGCGGCGCCACCGTAGCCACCAAACAGGACTGTCTTCCCACGCACGCTATCGTAGGCGAGCGCATGACCATAGCGCTGAGAGGGGCTCGTGGCTGGTGCTCTCTGGGTCCAGTTTGTGCCATCCCACTCCCATGTGTCTGATCGCAGCGTGCCACACGTGCTGTCGGTGCAGCCGCCAAACAGAACCACTCTGCCCCGCGCGCTGTCGAACGCGAGCGCGTGGTAGGCTCTGGCGGGCGGGCTCGTCGCAGGCGACTTCTGGGTCCAGTTCGTGCCGTCCCACTCCCACGTGTCGTTAGTTCCCCACGTCCCCCCGCCGAAGAGTACCGTCTTTCCCCTCGCGCTGTCGAAAGCGAGCGCGTGGTGGGCCCGCGCTGGAGGACTCGTCGCAGGGAATTTCTGAGTCCAATTTGAGCCATCCCACTCCCACGTATCACTCTGGTCGCTCCCGCTGTACCCGCCGAACAGCACTGTTCTGCCCCGGGCGCTGTCATACGCGAGGGCGTGGCCGTATCGCGCTACGAGCGGTGGCGTTCGATCGACCCACACTGCGGTCTCGATCGCCGGATCCAAGAGAGTCGAATAGCTGAGGTTCTGCGTGTCCAGGCGCAACACAAGCCGCCCCGAGGTCCATGCGGTCTCGACGTCGTGCCGCTGCCCGCGTGCATCCACCGCGAAAGCGCGGGGCATTCGCAGCACGGTCTCGCCTATCGCATCCGCAAACGCAAGCGAGCCGTCGGCCGCGCGCTTCACCTCCCGAATCCCCCTTGGCACCTCGACGCTCCACGCAAATTCGGTCGGCGCCCTCTCATCACGCAGAACCAGGAACTCCTCGAACCTATCGGATGCGGATGTGATCACGACATCGGTTGATGAAAATGCATCGGGATAGACTGCGCGCCCTTCGAGCAGTTGGAGTACCGCCGCTGCTCTCGCGCCCTCGGCCGTGATGCGAAGCGTAAACCGCTCTAGTCGGCTCGCGCTGACTTCGCGAGCGCCGTTGGCGCGCTCGGGCAGCCGTGCAGCGAGCCCGTCGTATCGATTCCCTTCCGCGGCGCGTCGACCTGATGATATCGCCGACTCGCCTTCGCGCTGAAAGCCGGTCGACAACTCGGAGTTGCCAGGTGCGAGCATTGCTGCCCACAGAGGCTGCGCTGCCGCAAGCTTCACGGCCATCGCAATCGCTCCGGATCCCGCTTCCTGGCCTCTGATGCCCGACAGCGTTCCGTCTGGCTCAGATCCTCCAGAGCAGCTTGCAAGCACGGCCATCAAGAGGGCCAGCAACCACATGGCCCCAACGGTCGACCGACTGCGCTGGGTCGGTTCCATCGCGCCCTGCCTTTCGGAATCGCGCCAAGCCCCTTCGTCTCGGCACGAACTCGTGTCGCCACGTGCTGTCGTCAGTGGCGCCGGCACAATCGCCGCCTGGCTAGCTGCGGCGGCCCACGCGGTTCCTCTGATCTGCCGGAAGTCCATCATCCCCTGCCCTTCCATGTGTCACGCCATCGCCGCTCGCGAACCGTGCGCTACTCCATCGCCCCGAAGAACGGGCCTCTCGCGCCTCGTCGCAGCCCCGGATGATACTTCACCGTTGAGATGCACGATCGTCGATCTCGCCGACGCGTCGGTCCTGCTCGCGATCTATGGGTAAGTCGACGCACACGTTGATGCTACCGGGCCTGCTTGATGCGTGTCAACGCACGCAGGATCATATATGATCTCGATAGCAGGCGCGCTCCTGTGGTCTGTCCCCAGGAGTGCCGCGGCCATCGCCGAAAACGCAGCACCACAAGGAGCGCACGGCGTTCAAGGTGCAGATCGCGCGACTCGGTCGCCGGGTTCGGTCTGAACGCGAGGCGCGTGGGTGGACGCTCGAGCAAGCGGCGGAGAAGTTTGCCGTAGAGCCGGCGCACGTTCGCAGGCTCGAAGCTGCCAAGGCCAATCCAACGCTGAGCGTTCTCGTGAGCGTCGCTAGTGCTCTCGGAACGACGCCAACGGAACTTCTCGCGTCGGATCGACCAACTGCCGGCGGTCAGGGTTCCGGGCGGGGCGATCTCGTTCGTTTGGCCGTGATCGAACGACTTGAGGCGCTTCGAGAAAAGGGCATCGACGCCGGTTTCGCAGCCGCGTTCAGCGAGGGCGGCGTTGACGCCTTTTGGGCTGCGATGCGTGACGATGGCGATGAGGCCCTGGTCGCCCTGATGACAGCTGCCCTCTCCATGATTTCCTCTGGGAAGAGCGAAGAAGCGTTGAGGTTCCTCGACGCCGCGCTAGCGGTGGCTCGTGCTGCGAAGGTCTTCGGTCGATAGGCCGAACCGACGTCGATCACTCGATGACTTTGTCCTCGTCGTCGCTCAGGCGGGGTTCGCCCCTCGCACCGACGCCTGACCGCCTGCCAAGCGAGGCGACGTCGCACCGCTTGCCCCGCCACCGGTGGCCAAGTGCGGGCAATCGCGGCGCAACGCGCACGCCCCTCGTTGCTCCACCCAGCTCCCCGCGTGCGCCACCGCCCGCAACGCCCGCTCGCTCATCGGCTCCACGCCGTCGATCGCCTCGAGCTCGAGCACGCGGGCCTGGATGTCTGGTGCCAGCAGCAGCAGGTCCAGCAGCTGCGTGATGCGCGCCCGCGTGAAACCGAGCTTCCGCGCAACGGCGGCGCGGTCGGCCACCATGCCCCGGTCGATCGCGTTCTGGATGTGGTGCGCGAGCGCCAGCATTCGGGCGACCTTCGCCGGACGGCGCACGGGCTCGGGCTTTGGGGGAGGCGCCTCCTCGGTGAAGGTCACCGGCGAGCTGGGGTTGCGACACAGCGTGCCCATCAGCACACGTCGGTGCTCCTTCGGCGCTGCGTCTGGATCCGGCGGTGGGACCGTCGTCGGGGCGCTCATGCCGCCTCGGTGGGTTCGTCACCACGTTGCGTTGCCTGTGGCTCCGGAGCGAAATCCACGAGCACGATCTCGACCTTGCTTGAATCCTGGTAGACCTTGACGGACGCGACCAGCGCGCGAATCAGCCGGCAGCGGTTCTCCGGCGTCATCAGCTCCCAGACCTTGGAGAAATTCGCGATCGCTCCGGCGACCCAGTCGGCCTCGATCGAGGCATCATGCAGGTCGAGCAGATCGCGCTCGGTCTTCGCGAGCTGGCGTTCGGCGGCGGCAAGCCTGTCGGCCTCGACGCGGAGCTTCTTCTCGATCAGCTCGCGCGCACGGCCTTCAAACTTGAGCAAATCCTCGCTATATCGCGCGGCGTTTGCAGCGGCGTCGGCCACGCGGCCGGGGAGCGTGCCGCGAAGCTCCGCGATCTCGGCGCGCTTCTTCTTGATGCGAGCATCGAGCAGCTCCTTCACCTCGGTCGCGAGCGATCCGTCTCGCGTGGCCTCGGCGATCCTCTCGACGACGAATCCTTCGATGGCGCCCGCGGGCAAGGGCTTTGCCTGACACACCCCCTTTCCGTGCTTGTCGCGCCCGCTGCAGCGATAGTAACGCCAGAGCCCCTTGCCTTTCCTCGTCGACGCGGGCGTCATCGGGTCGCCGCAGCTTCCGCAGCGAAGCAGCCCGCGAAGCACGTAGTCCGGGTTGAGGCCACCGAAGCGAAGCTCGCGCTCCGCGCCCTCCAGGATCCGTTGGGCTCGTCGGAACGTGGCGTCGTCAACGAGCCGTGGATGCTCGCCAGCGTACAGCTCGTCGCCGTACATCATCTGCCCCGCGTAAATCGGGCTGCGCAGCAGCCGCGCCATCGAATCCTTGGTCCACCGAAGGCCATGCTTCGCGGGCCGTGCTGCGCAGCCTCGCGGCAGAAGGCCCCGTTCGTTCAGCGCGCTCGCGACGGCGAAGATGCGCCGATGCTGCAGGAAGAGCGCGAACGCCTCGCGTACGATCGATGCCTCGAGCTCGTTGACGACGAGGCGCTTGTCCTTCGCGTTGTAGCCGAACGGCACCGGGCCCCCGGTCCACTTGCCCTTCCGACGCGACATCGCGATCTTGTCGCGCGTGCGTTCGGCTATCATTTCGCGCTCAAATTCAGCAAACGACATTAACATGTTGAGGGTCAACCTGCCCATCGCGTCGGCGGTCGAGAAGTTCTGCGTCACCGACACGAACGAAGCGCCGCCCGCGTTGAAGCGCTCCATCACCTTCGCGAAGTCCATGAGCGACCGCGACAGTCGGTCGACCTTGTAGACCACGACCACGTCGATCTTCCCCGCGTCGATGTCAGCGAGCAGGCGCTGGAATGCGGGGCGCTCGATGTTCGCGCCAGTGAAGCCGCCGTCGGAGTAGCTCTCGTCGACGACGGTCCAGCCTGTCTGACGACGGATGTAGGCGGCGCACGCCTCGTGTTGTGCATCGAGCGAGTTGAAGTCCTGCTCCAGCCCCATCGTCGTGGACTTGCGCGTGTAGATAGCGCAGCGCTTCGTCTCGGGTGCCGAAGCTGGCGCAGCATGCCGCTTGCTCATGGAGAACGCTCCTCGTTCGGTTCTCGTCGAGATGCGGTGTCGGCCTGGGCCGCATCGCGTTCGACGAGCTCGAGCAACCGCTCCAGGTTGTCGTTGAGGCGCGCCAGCTCGCGCACGAGCGATGGCGCCGTCGACTCGTAGAAGCGATGGCCCATCTGGGTTCGGTAAAATGGGACGTCGCTCATGCCGCGTTCTCCTCCGTGACCGGCGCATCGCCGGGCTTCTTCAACAAACCGAAGAAGAGGAACCCGTTCCACGGCGTGCCTGTGATGTGCCGCGCGACCGCGGAAAGCGTCTTGAAGCGAGTGCCCGCGTGCTCGAAGCCCTCGGCGCAGACGAGCACTTCGTGCGTGTTGCCGTTGTGGACGCGCCGCAGGACGGTGCCGACCGGCGGGATCCTCGGGTCGCGCGGCTCCGCGGCCGGTGGCGGCGCCTCGATCAGACCGGCCTTCTCCGCTTGCCGCATCCGCCAGCGCTCCGGAATGCCGTCACCCAGTTCGGCGATCTTCGCGAGAGCGCTAGCCGGAAGCCCACCGTACGCGAGTTCCTGCACTCGGTACCCGAGCCGCTTGCGCAGGTACGGCACGTTCCGCGTGCGGGTCGGTTCGCCGTAGAGTTCTCGGTACGCGGCGACGAGGGCGGGGGTTGTCATGGTCTCCAGCGCGGCCAACTGCGCCGGCACATCGCGGATCAGCAGAAGGCTCGCGTGCGCGCTTTCGATCGTCTTCATCGAGGCTCCTTGTTCGCGAGCGTCGGGCTCGCGAGACCTGCCCATGACGGCTTCTTCCCCAGTAGAAGACAAGGTGAGAACCAGAGATTCCTCAGGCATTTTCGCCTCGGATCTGGTCAAGCGAGAGCCTCTGCTCGCGGCGTGCGCGCTGTTCGTGGATGAACATGACGAGCAGCGTCTCAGCGAGGGTGTCGGCGGCTTCGTGGCGGCGCCGACGTACGTCGGCCAGGGGCTCGTCTTCAGGGGTAGCGATCGATGGATCGGGCTGCGTGTGCATGCCCGAGAAACGCGGACGAAGGGGCGGCGATGGGACGGAGGAATGAACTGGTCGCGTCGGTTTTCGTAGGCTGGCGCCATCGCCCAGCGAGGCGCGCGATGCTTGGAACTGCGCGGTCAGCCTCCGCTGGAATATCGGGAGCGCTCGACCGTTTCCTCGTACAATCCAAGGCGCGGTTCGGATCGACCCACCACCGCAAACACCCGAGCGATGCACAAAGACATTCCCTGCGCCATCTACCTGTTCGGGCACGGCGCCCAGCGCGAACCGTACCTGATCGAAATACAGCACCGTGTGATCATCCGATCACTCAGGTGGCTTGGTCAGCACTGGGGTGGTCGTGTGCAGCCCGGTGAAGTGTTCATCGACATGAACTTCCCGCCCTCCGACGACCCGCGAACCATGCACGGGCTTGCGCGCTTGGTCCACGCGATCAGGGCCGGCACGTACAAGCACGTGGCGATGAGGATTGCGTGGGGGACGTTCCCTTCGCAGCAGCACGACTGGATTGAACGAGTGCTCGAATCGGAGGGCGCGAAAGTCTGCAACCTCGCTGGCGAAATCGGACCGTTCCTACCTGAGGAGGGCGAGTCTCCGGAGCTTCTCGAACGCTTGGCCAGCGCAATGCTGCCGACCGATGCCGAAGAAGCCGTTGCGTTGTTCCCGGCGCTCGCGGCCAACATCGCTCGAGAAGCGTTTCGCTTCTATGATCGACCCGGCGTGCTGTCGATCAGTCAGATGCACATGCTCGATACCATCGCCAAGGACAACGCGTACGGTCGAGCCCGATATCCGCAGCCGTTGTGCAGAGACTTCAAGCGCATACGCGAGGAGTTCGAGGCTCAGCGGCGAGCGCCGCCACCACCTCCGCAGCAAGACCCAATGGTGGATGATCCGCCACGCGTCCGATCGCGCCGGCGTCGCTCATCTTGAAGCATGGCGTGATCGCACGCTGGTCTTCTCGCGCTGAGCACGCTACGATCCAACCGGAATGCAAGCCCAGCCGAACGCCCAGCCCACGACCTTGTACCGCGTGATGATCGTGGATGGCGATGGCCGTCCGGTCTGCGGCGATGGCGACAACATGCTCGGGGCGCGCGTGCCAATCGACATCAAGCCCGACACGGAAGGGGTTGTGGCGCCAGGGCGCGGTGGCATGTCGGTGAGCCCGGACAGCCCGCGCAACCTTCCGTTCTTCTTGTTGCCCCTCAACTTGGGCGGAAGAGGTGCGCTTCCGCTGTTCTCGTTGGCCATCTCGAACCTCGCCCCGCGGCTCTCCTATCGACCTGATCCGAAGCGACCGAAGAAGCACGGGTTCGTGGAACCCGTCGTCTCGGTGGCGCTTGTCGAGTATCGGGCGGCGTTGGCCGCAACGTGCCCAGAATGGAGGCGCGAACCATGATCGGCGCTGCCAGGCGATTCAGCGAGCTGATGAGCGACCTGTTGCTGAGGCGTGAGTTTGCCGGCGGTCCGCTACCCCAAGATGAGGAATCTGCGGCAGCGGCTGAGCTCGAACGCTGCTGGTGGGAGATGACGGACGAAGAGCAGGCTGAATCCGAGAGGGCCTTTTCGGCTCAGCATGTTCCCGGCGCGCCCACCGATCTCGACGAGATGGACGAGGCAGTCGATGCGGGAAGCCGGTGTCTCCCGCGAAAGAAGGCGGCCTGATGTACATCACCGCCCACCACGTTGTGCGTCCCGCGTCGAAGGCCGAAGGCATCAACGCGTTCTGCTACCGACACGGTCCGTACATCTGGGTCGGGCTGCCGCCAGCGGGGATCCCCGACGAAAACCCGGGTGAGCTCGCGGCGTCATCAACACCTGTACCTCCCGGTGGTAATCGAGTCCGCAGCTACCTCGACATCATCATGCCCGATGAGGTGCCATGGACCGAGGTGAGAGCCTCTTTCGTCGGGTTCGTCTCGGAGGCGCAGCGGCGGGATTTTCCGTGGGAGGGCGTGGTCGGCCGTTGCACGTTCCGTGTCGGCCTCGAACTCGGCCTCGCGCCTACGTGGCAACACGAGATCGCGCTGTTGCTTCGGGCAGCACAGGACGTCCACGGGCGAGCAGGTCCGCCTTGATCTCGGCGCGGGTGGCCGAGGCTGGATGATTCATCCGATCGCGTACTTCTCCACAACCCGCGCCGCCTCCGCCGCGATCTCCTCGCGCAAGCTCTCCGGCTCGAGCACCTCGACCTTGGAGCCCCAGCCGAGGATCCACGACGTGAGTTCCACCGTGCCGGAGACGTCCATGGCGAGCTCCACGCCGCGCTCGGTCTTCGTGATCTTCTGCGACGGGTGCCATCGCCGGCGCCGCACGTAGCGGCCGACGCTCGCGTCGAAGAGCAACCGCACGTGCGTGCGCGGCCCGCCGATGAGCCCGAAGTTCCCCTCGAAGAGCTGCGAGGGGTGGTAGTCCTTCGGGTACTCGAAGCGGTCCTTCTTGAGACGTTCGATCTCACGGAAGCCGTCGAGCGAGAACGTGCGCACGCTCTGGTGGTGCTGGCTGTAGCCTGCGAGGTACAGGCCTTTCTTGTAGACCAGGAGCGTGTAGGGCTCGAGGACGAACGTCTTCTTGTACTGCCCGACGGCGCCGTGGGTGACCTGCAGCCGCTCGCCCTGAAGCAAGGCGGTAACGATATCGTTCACATGCTCGAGGCGATCGGCGTACAGGTGCGGCGCCTCGTTGAAGTCGAACAGCTTCCGGTCGAGGTTCTTCGTGTCGATTTCGCGCTTGCGCAGCGTGACCTCAAGGCG
>JAJZQG010000276.1 GCA_021847645.1 Myxococcales bacterium | reverse complement strand
CTTCGAAAGGTTTCTGCTGCTACATGCATCCTCCTCTCCCAACCATGCGGTCCGACGAGACCGCTTCCTGGCGCAATGTTCCTAGTTCCTAGTTGTTTTCTGCGCGATGGGCTTTTCGGATGAGCTCAAGCTAGGATCGACCACGGACGCCGGCCGACCGGTAAACTGTGTGAGTCAGGCGCAAGCGAACCGATTCTGCGAAGTATGGTATGGCGGGCGGCTTCCGCGGAAGGAAGAATGGCTGCGTGCAACTGGCGGGCGCGTCGAGAAGAATCCGCGCGCGCCCTGCGCTGTCCCTGGAGGGAAGGGGCCGTGCGAGCCGCTTCCGTACGAGCCAGATGCTGGCACTGCGGTTGATCTCCTTGGGAATGTCGCCGAGTGGATGATGGACCCTGTCGGCTCAAAAAGCCGGGGCACAAGTTGCATAGCAATCGGTGGAAGCTTCGAATCGCGGTGGAGATTGAACCCCACTGACGATAGCACTGTCGTTAAGGAGTTCGACTGCGCCAGCCGCCATCGATCCGTCGGCTTCCGCTGCGCGTGGACGCCACCGAAAGAGTGAAGCGAGGGTCGCTCTATCGGCAAGTCCGTTGTGGATCGCCCGCCACGATCGCCCTATCAGCCCGCCGACGGTCCGCGCGTCCCAGTGCGCCTCGACCTGCTCGAGGGAGGAGGTCTGGGCGGCCACTACATCGCAGCGAAGTACCAGGGTCACGAGATAGCCGTGGGCAAGGAGCTGCCAGTGGACCTCGTTGTCGACTCGACGCACGCGTACTGGGCCAACTTCGGCGATGGGCAAGCCAACGGCGCGATCCTGCGCGGGGCGTCGAGCGGTCTTGATACCCCTGACCCTGGCGGCGGGCCTGCAGAGCCCGCGCTTTCCTGCGATCGACGACACCTACGTCTCATGGACGGAGCAACTCGCCGGGACGGTGCGCCGCCTCCCCAGGAATGGCGGGAGCCGCCGTCCTGCTCCAGGAGACGGACGTTGTCGGCCGTGCTCCGATCTGACGCAGCGGGCGCTAGGTTCGCCAAGTAGTAGGCCAGCTCCGGACGATCTCCGTCCTCTCCGCCCGTACCCGCCCGCGCAGGGTACACCACGCTCTTCGACGACTCGCAGCTCGCGCCTTGCAGGGCGCCGTACCTTCTGCTGCGCGGTGTAAGCGCGTCCCCCCGGCGAGATGTTCGGGCGAGACGGAAGATCAACCCATCCGCGCTCTCCGGAGCCCGAAGTGATTCTCCGGCAATCGTCGGAGGCTCCCAGGTGCCCATCTGGATTGTCCGGCAATCGTCGGAGGCTCCCAGGTGCCCATCTGGATTGTCCGGCAATCGTCGGAGGCTCCCAGGTGCCCATCTGGATTGTCCGACAATCGCCCGGACGCTGCCGGGAGCCCATCTGGATTGTCCGGCAATCGCCGGAGGCTCCCAGGCGCCCATCTGGATTGTCCGGCAATCGCCCGGACGCTGCCGGGAGCCCGTTTGGATTCTCCGACAATCGCCGGAGGCTCCCGGGAGCCCCGATCATCCCTCGCGACGATTTTTCGCAACGCCCAGTCCGGGCGGCCGACGGGAGGGACATGAAGGCGGACCGCAAACAGCGGGACCGTCCACCCAAAAAGAGGATCCATCATGACGACTCCCGCGATCTTTACCTCCAATGTCAACGTCACCGACGAGCCCGCCTACGCCGAGGCCTACGGGAAGGTGGAGGCCGAGCTGAAGGCCCTGCCCGCCGACCAGCTCGTTCATCCCAACACCGACGTGCCCCGCGCGATCTCGACCGCCCTGGGCGCCAAGCCCAAGATCGTTGCCATCCAGGCGAGCATCCTGGAGGTGATCCCCAAGTTCCCCGTCAAGCTCATCGAGAACCTGGAAACCTACGCGTTCGCCCTGAACCACGCGAACATCGCATACATGACGGCCATCCAGTCGCCCGACGATCTTCCCACGCTGCTCGAGGAGGGAACGGGCATGCGCGATCGGTACCGGAGCGCCGCCCTCTCTCTCGAGCAGTGGGGCCTGCTGAATCCGGCCGCGCTCAAGCAGTACAAAGGCCTCAAGGGCTACCGCAACGTGGCCATGGACCTGCAGCTACTGGTGCGAGTGTTCAAGGAGAACTGGGCTGCCGTCAACGGCAAGTGCGCCATCACCGAGGCGGACCTGGATCGGGCGCAGCGGATCGCCGAGCGCATGCTCCGGCTGGTGGGCCTGCGCGAGCAGATGCCGGCAGCGGTGGCGGACGCGTCCGAGATGCGCGCCCGGGCCTTCACGCTGTTCATGGGGTGTTACGACCAGATCCGTCGCGCGGTGGCGTTCGTGCGATGGGACCAGGGCGACGCCGACGAGATCGCGCCGTCGCTCTACGCGGGCAAGACCCGCAGCGCGGCCGACGACCAGCAGCCGGTCGCCCCGGCCGTGGGCCCCACGCCGGCCACGGCGCCGCAGCAGTCCGCCACGCCGGCGATCCCGGGAGGCAGCCCGTTCGTGCAGTGAAGTCCGAGGCGTCCTGCCGACTCTTGCGCTGTCTAGCCCGCGCGGCGGCTCTCGCCGCGCCCGATGGTCGAGCGCAGCGCCGCGACCGGATCCGCGAACCGGGTCAGCAGGATCATCGCCGCGATGACGAACGGCTTGTGGCTCGCCTCGCGATAGGTCGCCAAGCGGTACTTGTCGAACACCGACGCGCTCACCTCGCCGTTCTTGCAGCTGACGTCGGTGATGTCCGCGGGCAGGCAGTGCATGTACAGCGCGCGGCCGTCGCGCGTGCCGCGCATGAGCTTGTCGTTGCACTCCCAGTCCATGAACTTCGCGTTGTTCGCCAGGGCTTCCTTCTCGAGCGCCGCCAGCTCGCCGGAGCGCTTCTCGCGCAGCAGCTTGGTGCGCTGCTCCATCACGTGGAACGGCGCCCAGCTCTTCGGGTACACGATGTCCGCTCCCTCGAACGCTTCGGCCATCGACGAGACCTTGCGGAACTTGCCGCCCGACTTCTCCGCATGACGCTCGGCCACCTTCACCGTGTCGGGCAACAGGTCGTAGCCCTCCGGGTGCGCCAGCGCCACGTCCATCCCGAAGCGCGTCATGAGGGTGATGATCCCTTGGGGCACGCTCAGCGGCTTGCCGTACGACGGGGAGTAGGCCCACGTCATGGCGATCTTCTTGCCCCGCAGGTTCTCCACGCCGCCGAACGTGCGAATCAAGTGCTGCAGGTCGGCAAGCGATTGGGTCGGGTGGTCGTAGTCGCACTGCAGGTTGATGACCGACGGACGCTGCAGCAGCACGCCCTCGCGGTAGCCGTCGTCGAGGGCCGCGGCGAACTCCGTCATGTACTTGTGGCCCTCGTGGATGAACATGTCGTCGCGGATGCCGACCGTCTCGGTCAGGAACGAGATCATGTTCGCCGTCTCGCGCGTGGTCTCGCCGTGCGCGATCTGCGACTTGGTCTCGTCGAGATCGGAGACCGTGAGGCCGAGCAGGTTGGTGGCGCTCGCGAACGAGAAGCGCGTGCGCGTGGACTGGTCGCGGAACAGCGAGACGGCCAGGCCGGTGTCGAAGACGCGCGCCGACAGGTTCTGCGCGTACATCGCTTCGAGGATGTCGACCACGTCGAGCACCGACGCGATCTCGGTGTCGGTCTGCTCCCAGGTCAGCAGGAAGTCTCGGTTGTACAGGGCCGTACGGCGGGACGCGAGCCGGTCGAGCTTGGTCTCGATGCCAGGAATCGTGTTCATGAATCACCTCGGTCGGATGGCCCATCGAGCAGCGGCGCGAGGTGATTGGCCGCTCGCACCGCTGTCGGGGCGCAACGAAGGACGCCTTCTTACCTCCGGTTGGCCCGGGAAGTCTTGTCCATTCGTTGCGCCCGCGCGATGCCGAGGCGCCGGCCGGTCAGCTGGTCGTGTCGATGGCGACGAACAGCACGTGGTCACCACGCTTGATGCGCGCCAGGGCCGGCCGCTTGGCCGCCGAGGCGCGAGACAGCGCGGTCACCACCTCCGAGGGCGACGACACCGGCTTGCCATCGATCGCGACGATGACGTCGCGCGGCTGGACCTTGGACGCCGCGGGGCCGCTCACGTCGGTCACCAGCACGCCGCCGCCCTGGGCCTGCGTCATCGACAAGCCGAACCCCATCGTGGGTTTCGCGCCGGGCGTGGACGGCTGTCCCTTCTCGATGCCCTTGTCGTCGCTCTCGAGCTGGGCGAGCGTTGCGGTGGTGGTGTGCTCCTGGCCGCCGCGGCGATACGTGATGGTCACCGTGGAGCCCGGGGCGTTGCGCGCCACCAGCCTCGCCAGCTCGTTGCCCTGCGCGACCGTGTCGTTGTTGACCTTGGTGATCAGGTCGCCCGGCTGGATGCCCGCCTTGGCCGCCGGACCGCCCGGCTCCACTTCGGACACCAACGCTCCGTACGGCCGATCCATCCCCATCGCCTTCGCGATCTCGTCGCTCATCGGCTGGAACACCAGGCCCAGCTTGCCGCGCGCCACGTGGCCAGTCGCCCGCAGCTGCTGCAAAGCGTCGCGCACCTCGTTGATCGGGATCGCGAAGCCAATCCCCTGGGCCTCCGCGTGGATCGCCGTGTTGATGCCCACCACTTCGCCTCGCAGATCGAACAGCGGACCACCGCTGTTGCCCGGGTTGATCGACGCGTCCGTTTGAATGAAGTCGTCGTAAGGTCCCGCGCCGATCGTGCGGTCCTTGGCGCTCACGATCCCCATGGTCACCGTGTGGCCCAATCCGAACGGGTTGCCCACGGCCACCACGTACTCGCCCACCCGCAACGCATCGCTGTTGCCCAGCACCGCTGCCGGCAGATCCTTGGCGCCCTCGAGCTTGAGCAGCGCAATGTCGAGCCGCTCGTCACGTCCCACCACGGTCGCGGTGAACGTGCGGTCATCCGACAGCTTCACCGACACCTTGTCCGCATCCTCGACCACGTGCGCGTTGGTCACCACGTAGCCCGCCGGATCGACGATGAACCCGGTGCCCATGGCGCGACGCTCCATCTGTGGCTGGCCGGGCATCGGGCCCTGGAAGTGCGGCATCTGCCCCTGGCCGGGGCCATTGGGCCCGAAGAAGAAGTCGAACGGGTTCTCCATTTGTTGCGCGGGCGCCGCGCTGCTGGTGGTGATGTTCACGACCGTGGGCTTGACCTTGTCGGCCAGGGCCGCGATGTCGGGCACGCCCGCGAGCACCGGCGGCTGTTCGAACGGCGGAGCCGTCTGGCCGAACACCGCGGTCGGCGGTGTCGAGGCAATGGTCGCGGTGGGTGCGGGTTCCCGGCCTCCGGTCTGCGCCGGCGGGGCACCGTGCCCACAGCCCTGCATCGCGAGGAGTACGGGAAGAACGGCTACGCTCAGGTAAGAGGCGAGCCGATTCGGTTCGATCGATCGTCTGTGCATGTCAGTCTCCTGCTCGCGGAAAACCCGCAACCCTGCCCGGCTGTTCCCTCGATCACCTGGCCACGATTCGTTCTAGGTTCGTCCTGCCGTCCTCACTGCTCTGGCTTCCCGCGAGCCGTCCAACGTCGTATGCCGGGCACTCATCCATCCTTTGATGCCGCAAGGAGGCACGACATGCCGCTGATCGCCATCCGCACCACGGTCGAGCTCGCCGATTCCAACCGGGTTCCGCTGCTGCAGGAGTGCTCGAAGCTCGTCGCCCAGCACACGGGCAAGCCCGAAGCGTACGTGATGACGCTGCTCGAGCGCGTGTCCGCGATGACCATGGGCGGCACGGCCGCGCCGGCCTGCTTCGTCGAGGTCCGCGGCGTGGGCGCCTTCTCGGGCAAGCAGACCGCGTCCCTCAGCCAGGCGGTCTGCGAGCTGCTGGCCGAGCGCCTCGGGGTGTCCTCCCGCCGCATTTACCTGAACTTCACCGGGTTCGACGGCTCGATGTGGGGGTTCGACGGAAGCACGTTCGGCTGAACGGACGAGCCCGTTCGCTGCGGACCACGCAACTTTCCCCTTCCCTTGCAGCGGCGTTGGGGTAAAGAGGCGCCATGGGAACACCTCAAGATCCGATGAAGCGCCGTCGCCAGAAGCAGCGTCGTGCCAAGAAAGAAGCAGATCGCACGTTGGCCAAGCTCGAGAAGGCCGCCGCCCAAGCCCCGACCGCGGGCAAGAAGGCCGGCTGAGCCACGCCGCGTCACGCCAGGTCCCGTCGGCCAGGATGTCCGCCGGTTCTCGCCGGGTTGTCCAGCTCCATCTGCAGCCCGATGCACATTGCCCCTTCGCGTGGTAGCCTCCGCGCCCCCACGAAAATCAAGCGATCGATCAGGAGACGCTCATGGACGTATCAACGAACCGCAATGCAGTGCCCAAGACGAACGGACAGTCGGCTGCCGGTCTGACCGGTGTCGGTGGCGGCGGCCCCGCGCAGGGCTTTCCCGGTGGTGCGGCGCCCGCGGGCGGCGCAGGCGGCAACGGTTCACCCCTGGGTGTCTCCTTGTCCGGCGGTGCCGCGATCGTCGCGCCGGTCAGCGCTTTCCCCAACGGCGTGCCCGGCAACGCGCTGATCGTCCTGCCGGTCACCCAGCCCTCCGAAGAGCTCAAGAACAAGCTCAACGAAGGCCCGATGGTCGTCACGCAGGAGCAGATGTGGAAGCTGCTGGGCTTCAACGGGCCGGCCGTGCAGGTGCAGGATGACCAGGGACGCCCCATCGCGATCGGCTTGGAAGACCTGCTGACCGGTCTCGAGAAGCACTGGGAGCAGGAGCCCGACGATCTGAACCGCGCTCGCATTCTGGCCCAGGAGCTCATGAAGTACGAACGCTTCGAGCGCGCCGAGACGGTGCTGGGCCGTATCGTGGCCTCGGGCTCCGCGGTGGGCGACGACTGGCTGGCGCTGGGTGTCACGCAGCTGCGTCTCAAGAAGTACGATCGCGCGGAAGGCACGCTGAAGGGTGCGCAGAACCTGATGCCCGACAATCCGTATCCCGCGCTGCACCTCGCCAAGGTCGCCCACGAGACGAACAAGCTCGGTGAGGAGCGCGAGAACATCATGCGCTCGATCTCCATCGACAGGCGCTGCGTGGATGCGTGGGCGTATCTGTTCCAGTACACGCGCGACCAGTCCGACGAGGACAAGGCGATCGCGGCCATCGAGAAGGAAGCCAGCTCACCGGCCGACGCGAAGAACGCCGCTCCCTTCATCGCCGTCCAGGGCTTCTACGCCGGACAGGAAGCCACGCGCGACAAGGCCATCGTGTGGGCCAAGAAGGCGGTCGAGCGCAACAGCGACGACCCGCTCGCGCTGCTCGTGCTCTCGGCGCTCTACGGGCAGAAGGGCGACCTCAAGGCCGTCATCGACCTGCTCCAGGCCCACGAGGCCAAGATGATGCGCGACGTGCGCCTCGCCAACAACTACTTCGAGGCGCTGTTCCAGGACCGCCAGATCGACAAGGTGACCAAGCTGCTCAACGCCCTCGCGGCGTCGCCCGATCGCCAGGTCAAGCAGTTCGCCATCGAGCGCTCCAAGGGTGTCGCTCAGGTCCTGCAGCAGCAGCAGCAGCAGCTGATAGCCGCGTCCAATGCGGCTGCCAAGCCGGCCACGCCCACGGGCGGCACCCCGGCCGGTGGACGGCGCAACTAAGCTGCACATCGACGCATCGCGCGTCGCGCTGAATCCCCCGTTGCAGTCCCTCCAGCTCCCGCACCTGTCCTCGGAGTTCTCACGCTCCTTCCGACGCACGACATGGCGGTGCAGAACCGAGCGGTGACGATCGGCCCGGCCGGCTACTGCTGCGCGCAAGCTCTGCACGACGCGACCCACAGCGAGTGAGGTTCGCCAACGACGAGGCCGGTCAGTCGTACCTTCCCACGAGGTAGTAGTCCGCCTTCTTCGCGAGCTTGCCGAGCTTCGCGGCGCGGGCCTTGTGCGCGCCCGCCGAGACGTCCACGCCGTCGGGGCCCTCGTTGTCGTGGAAGTCGCAGATCCCCGCAAGCTCGCCGTAGACCATCTGGGGCACCCGCTTCTGGTCCATGTCCTGCCCCCAGACCTCCTCGAGCCCCGGAATCACCTGGCTGGGATCGTCCTCGCTGCCGCCGTGCGCCGGGTCGCGTGTCAGCACGCCGAAGCCCACCATCCCGCTCGCCAGCGGCCCCGTCGCAAAGACGCGCAGCCGCACCTGCTCGTCCGGCTCGGCCGACGACTCCCACTCGAGGTCCCGGGGAGACCGCAGGCGCGCGTCCTGGAGGATCGCGCGGAGCTCGGCCCACGGGAGCCCGGCCGCGTCCTTCAACGCCTGTCGCATCCCGTCGAGCGAGAGCTTGGTGGGCTCGTGGTGGTTGCCCACGGCCACTAGCCGGCCGAGCACCAGCTCGCGGCCCATGACGCCTTTCGCAGGCCAGGAAGGGGGCGTCTGCGCGACGAGCACGACCGCGTGATCGTGTTTCTTCGCGAACGCGTCCACACGCTCGCAGAGCTCCCGCAGCACCGCGGCCGACACGCCGACGACGAGGAGCTGACCCGCCACGATCAGCGGGGTCGCGTGCTCGGTGAAGGTCAGCTCCGTCGACGAGCTCGAGAGCGACGGCGCGCGCGCGCCCTGGTCGGCGAGCCGGGCACACTCGTCGCAAAGGAATACGGGCGCCACGGGCGCGGAGGGGCCGGAGAGCTTGGCGATCTGCGCCGGGTTCGGCGGGACGCCCGCGTCGGCAGCCTTCTCGAACTCCTTGCGGATGCGCTGTTCCGCCGCCTTGGCCGCGCTCGCGGTCGCCAAGCGCGTCCACCAGGTTTCGATAGGGGTCGTGGAGCGCCCTGCCAGCGCGCCAAAGTGCACGGCAAGCTTGTTGCCTTTGGCGCCGACGTCCCAGTAGATGTCGCCGAATTCAAAGGGGTACGGCAGCGGGGGATCTTCCTCCTGGAAGTACTCGTCGGTCTGCTCTCTCGTGCGCTTCGCGACGAGGGCCACGGCCTGCGCCTCCGCCTCCTCGGAGGACCCAAACCGCCGCGTCGTCGTCTCCGGTTCCGCGCCGATCTTGCCAGAGCGAAGGACGAGCCGAGCGCCTCGAAGCTCGAGCGCAAACAGCGCGCCGGCTTTCACGTCGTTGAAGACGAACCGACGCGCCTCGCCTCCCTCGATGTCGGCCTCCTCGGCCTGCTCCGCAGCAGGGGCCGGGACCTCGTGGGTGCCGGGATCGGCCGCACTGCCCGCGAGTTGGGCCGGTGGCTCCTCGCGGTAACCCTTCTTCGTCTTCTCCGCGATAAGCGCGGCGGCCGCCTTCTCGGCCAACGCAGGCGAGTCGTGGCGCTTCGTGGTCGTCCGCCCCGCCGTACCGACCTTGCCGAAGCGCACGGTCGTGTCGCGATCGTCGACGCTGATCTCCCAGAACTTGTTCGAGCTGCCCTCGGCAAATACGAAACGACGCATGGCAGTGCCTCCGTTTTTTGGCCGGCGATTCGGCCGTTGGGCATGCAACCTGGCGTGCCTTTCGAGCCGATCGTTTGCAGACCACCGATCCTGCCGCAAGCGAAGCGGCTTTCCAACCGTAATGGGGTGGTGGCGCGCAACTTGGGGGGACTGGGCGCGTCGCACGGAACCCGCTTCGAAGGGCGAAGATCGGGCTCGACGACGTCGTGCGGCCGCGGGGTCTGCAACTCCGCGCGATCCCCGGCGCGCCATGCAGCCACGAGGGCCCGCCCTCCGGATCGGGTTGACAGCGTCCCGACCGCGCCCGCATGCTTTGTCCCAACCTCGGAGTGCGAACATGCGTCATGCCCATCGCGTCGTCGCGTCCTTGAGCCTGACCGCGGCTCTGGTTGCATCCTGTACGGCATCGGACGAGACCGCCGGCCCCGCGGCTGGAAGCACGAGCACCGGCGGTACGGGCGGCGCGGCTGGAAGCACGAGCACCGGCGGTACGGGCGGCGCGGCTGGAAGCACGAGCACCGGCGGTACGGGCGGCGCGGCTGGAAGCACGAGCACCGGCGGTACGAGCGGCGCGGCTGGAAGCACGAGCACC
>JAJZQG010000031.1 GCA_021847645.1 Myxococcales bacterium | reverse complement strand
GCACGACCTGCTCGATCGTCGAATGCCCGCGGCTGCAGTGTGAGGCCCACCCCACGGGCTTGCGCCAGCGCCGCCCGACGTGCCACGCTGGGTCCCGCCATGCCCCCTGGAGGCGCCCGCATTCCGTCCACGCGCTTGTTCGTCGCCAAAGACGAGCACAAGTTCAGCTGCGCCCACATGACCATCTTCGAGGACGGCTCCAAGGAGCGCCTCCACGGGCACAACTACCACGCAGCCTGCACCGTCGAGCTCGATGCCACCGGCTCCCAGGCGCTGCTGGACTTCGCCCAGGTCAAGACCGTGCTCGCCGACCTGTGCCGTGAGCTCCGCGAACACCTGCTCGTGCCGCGCTTGCACCCCCGCGTTCAGGTCGTCCGCAACGTCGCCGATGGGGAAATCGAGTTGCTCGTCTGCGGTCGACGCTACGTCATGCCCGCCGACGAAGTCTTGCTTCTACCGGTCGGCAATCTCGTGGTGGAGGCCCTCGCCGAGTACCTGTGGGGCCGCACGGTCGACAGGCTCCTGCCGGCGCTTCGCAACGCTGGCGTCGTCTGGCTCGAGGTGACCGTGACCGAAAGCCCGGGGCAGGGCGCCAGCTATCGCGCTGCCTTGCCGACCGATGGGGAGCTGGCCTGACCATGCCCCTCGACAAGGTCTTTGCCCGCGGCATCCGCATTGACGCTTCGATCGGCACGCTTCCCTGGGAGAAGCTCGTCACCCAACCGCTCGAGGTCGATGTCGAAGTCGAGATCGACAACAGCTCCTTGCTCGCCACCGGCGACCTCGCCAAGGGCGCGGACTTCGACGAGCTGATCGCAGCCGCACGCGACCTGGGGACCAACGGCCACGTCATGCTCGTCGAAAGCCTGGCGGACCGCATTGCGGCCCGCGTGCTCCAACGGCTTCCCATGGTGCAGTCGGTGCGGGTCGAGGTGCGCAAGTACAGCGCCTGCGCCTCCGCAGCGAACCACGTGGGCGTCGAGGTCACGCGCCGAAGACCGTCCGCCTGAAGACCCGATTCATCATGCGCGTACTCGCTCTGGACACTTCGACCCCTCGTGCGTTCGCCGCCGCTGTCGAGCACGGAACCCTGATCCACGTGGCCACCTCGGACAAACCAACCACGCACGCCGAGCGGCTCCTCGGCTTGGTGCGCGAGGTCCTCGACAAGAGCGGTTGGGGCGCCGACGGCACGCAGTTGGTGGTCGTGGGCAAGGGCCCCGGCTCGTTCACCGGCGTGCGCGTCGGAGTCGCCACCGCCAAGGGCTGGGCGTTCGCCCGACGCATCCCGCTGGTGGGCGTCGTGTCTCTGGACGCGATCGCCTACGGCGCCCAACTGGTCCGCGGTGGGCAAGCTGGGGTGGCAGTGATGGACGCGCGAAAGGGCGAGGTGTTCGCGGCCGCGTATGACGAGTCCGGCAGGCGCGTCGTGGAGCCGACACATTTGCCCAGGGGCAGCGTGCAGACCTGGCTGGGCGAGACCGAAGCCGCGACCCGCTTGACCTTTCGCTGGATGGTGGGAGAAGTGGCCGGTTCGCTGGGGATCCGTCCCGACCTCGTGATGTCTTCACCCGCAACGGATCTGCCGTCGCCCGCGGCGGTCGCCGCGCTCGGCGTTGAACGCTGGGCCGCCACCCGGCTCGACGAGTTGCTCGTGCTCGACCCACTGTACGTCCGTCCCCCCGACATCACGCTACCTGCTGCGAAGTCGACGCCGGTCGACGGAAGCGCATAGACTGAGCGAAGCGATGCAGGACACCGACGCAACGGATCGCGAACGACTGCTTGCCCGGTTCGGCAAGCGCTTTCGCAAGGGTGAGGTGATCTACCGCGAAGGCGACGCGGCCAACGAAGCGTACTTGCTTCAGGAAGGCTCGGTCCGGCTCGTCAAGCGCGTGCGCGCCGTCGAGCGCAGCCTGATGGTGCTCAAGCCGAACGACTTGTTCGGGGAAACGGCGCTGCTCGAGGGAGGCGTGCGCAGCTCTACCGCGCTCGCCCTCTCCGACAGCGCAGCGCTTGCCCTCGATCCCAGCACGTTCCGACGTCTGCTCGAGGGCAACCCGTCGGTAGCTCTGCGGGTGGTGCAGCAGCTCGTCCGACGCCTTCGCGACGCCGAAGACCAGATCGAGATCATGATGTTGCGGGACGCACAAGCGAAGATCGTGACCGCGCTGATCAAGATGGCGCAGGCGCATGCGACCGAAACGGAAGGAGCCGTCGCGTTGTCGGTCTCGCCGGTGGACCTGTCGGCGCGCGTGGGCCTCGACGTCGAGGCGCTCAAGCGCGGTGTGCAACAGTTGCGCGAAGGCAACTATCTTCGGGTGGTCGACGAGCGCCTCGAGATTCCGGACTTGGACGCGTTGAAGCGCCTGTACTCGCTGCTCGCGATGAAGGACGAGATCCGCGGCAGCCACAGCTCCGGTCCGCCGGCGCAGCGTCAGAAGCCGAATCCATGAGCTCTCGGTAACGCGGAGCGTCTCCGGGCCTGGCGCGGCGCGTCCATGTCGCACCGGGCGTTGCGCACTGCATCCATGATGAATGGATGCGATGCGGCAAGGATGGACGCCCTGCGTCGCGAGGATGGATGCGTTGCGGCGTGCCGCCCGGGGCAGGGGCGCCGACGGCGGGGAAAGGTTCATGCGGCTCCGGTCCGGGGAACCGTTCACGGACCGGGCCTCGGCAAGTGCAATCTCTCGGAGAAAATAGAGCCGATCGCATCCGGAAGGCGTGCGCATTGAGTCTGGAAAGCTCGCCTGTTCCGCTCCGAAGCCCCCCTGACCGGCGGATCCGGGTTGACGGAGGTCGGGTCGTAGGATAACTCCGTTGACTTACCCTGGTGTGAATCCCAGGCACACCCCTGACCTTCTCTCTTGTCTTTCAGGCTAGCACGTCGACGGAAACCCAGATGGCAGTGAAAGCCAAGCACAACCAGACGATTTCGGAACGGGCCGCGGCCGGTCGCCGTCGCTCCTTCCCACGGATCGGGTTGGGCTTGTTGTCGCTGGCGTCGGCGATGCCCTTGGCTTCAGCTTGCGGTCCTGCTCACGAACGGGGTCAGATCGCTGCTGCTGACCCCGAACGCGAGTCGGTCGCCGAATACGACATCGCGAAGGATCTTTTCTTGAACCGCCGGCAACCGCGGGAGGCTCTCAGCCACGTGCTGAAGGCCATCGACCTCGACCACGACAACGCGGAGGCCGAGCATCTCGCAGCGCTTATTTATCTTTACTTCTGCGCGGCGTCGTCCGACGAGTGTCGCCTGGGCGACGCTGAGGCTCACGCGCGCAAGGCGGTGAAGCTCAAGGCTGACTTCCGCGAGGCCAGAAACACGCTAGGCGTGGTCCTGGTCCACGAGAAGAAGTACGACGAAGCGATCGCCGTGCTCGAACCCCTGGCCAACGACATCCTTTATTCCACCCCCGAGACGGCTTGGGGGAACCTCGGATGGGCTTACTTGTTGAAAGGCGACGCTGACAAGGCCATCGCAGCCCTGCAGCGTTCCATCGCCCTTCAGCCGGAGTTCTGCGTCGGCGCTTACCGCCTCGGCTTGGCTTTCGAAAAAAAGGGGGACAACAAGGCCGCGCGGGACGCTTTCTCCCGCGCATTGGACACGGATCGACCCGAGTGCAAGCGTATGCAGGACGCTTTCCGGGAGCGTGGGCGCGTGGCCCTGCTCCTGGGAGACCGCGACGCGGCTCGTGCCGATCTGGAGCGATGTCGCTCGCTTGCCGGGGATTCCCCGACCGGCAAGGAGTGCGCCGCCATGCTGGCAACCATGCAATGAGAGACCCGTCGACCGTCCGAGTCGCTCTCCGGAGCCATCCGCCGGTCGACGCCACGAGGTAACATGGAATCGATCGGCAAGTACCTCAGGCGACGCCGTGAGGCGCGCGGCATGAGCGTGGGTGAGCTGTCCCGCGCCACGCGCATCCCCGCCGCCACTCTCTGTCGAATCGAGAACGACCAGTTCGACGACCTCCCCGGCGAGGTCTTCGTCCGTGGCTTTCTCAAGTCGTATGCTCGCGCCGTCGCCCTCGAGGCTGACGACGTCCTCGCTCGCTACACCTCAAGCCGTCGAGTGGCTTGGGTCACGCCTCTTCCGTTCAACACTCCCATCGAGCGTCCGCAGAGCCGCCGCTACGGCGTGGCCATCGCCTTCGTGCTGCTGCTCATCCTCTTCACGCTGGCGGTCAGCATCGTGCTCAAGCCGCGCGGTCGCGACCTGCCCCAGGAACTCTCTTCCGTCGCCGCCAATCTGTCGGCGATCTCCTGACCACCATCGCTCGTCCTTCCCCAGGCTCAAAGACCCGCACGCGCGCGCTGCTCGTGCGGGCCGTGCCCTATGCCGACGCGGACCTGGTCATCACCTTCTTCACCGAGCAGCTCGGTCGCGTCTCCGTCATCGGCCGCGGCGCACGGCGCCTCAAGAAGGGCGCTTCGACCGTGCTCGAGCCCATGCACACCCTCGAGATAGACATCGTCGACCGCCCTCGACAAACCCTCGCCTCCCTGTCGTCAAGCACGATCGCCCAGCCCCGAACCCGCCTCACCGCCGACCTGGCTCGCCTCGAGGCCGCCGGCCGTGCTCTCCGTTGGGTCCGCGAAACGCTCCCTCCCCGCACGACCGAGCCCGAGGTCTGGACGGAGATCGAGTCCCTGCTCGACGACCTCGATCGTCCCGTGCTCCCCGGCGAGCCGCGCGCGTTGCTCGCCGCCTCGGGACTGCGCCTGTTGCGAGCACTCGGATACGGGCTCGAGCTCGACGGCTGCGTATCTTGTGGCCGCCCGTGCGCGCCCGAGCGCGCGGCGTGCCTCGATCCGATCCGTGGCGGCCTGATATGCCAGGCATGCGGCGGCGCCCCGCTGGTGCTCAACGCGTCGCTGCGCGCCCGCATGCTGGCCGCGCTCAGGCGTGAGCCGCCGGCATGGTCGACCCCGGAGGCGGACCTGGTGCTCGGGGTGCTCGACCAGTCGCTGCGCGCCCACGCCGATCTCCGCGAGTAACCCCGCCCTCTCGTGGACAGGCTGCGACCAACCGGCGCCCAGATTCCCGAGCCTCCCGGGCACGCTTCGTGATCGCGGCCCGTCGCCGACACGGATGCGCTGCCCTCCGCGCGTCGGGATCTGTTCTCAACGCGCGTGCAACCCGTCACCAAGCGCAGTATAAAACCCCGCCATCAGGCCAAGCCAACCGAAAGGACAACATCCATGGCTCGAGTCCTCAACTTCAATCCCGGGCCCGCCGCGCTTCCTCTCTCTGCCCTCGAGCGCGCCCAAAACGAGCTGATCGACTTCCAGGGCACCGGCATGTCCGTCATGGAGCACAGCCATCGAGGCAAGGACTTCGAGGCGGTGCACAACGCGGCCATCGCCAGCATGCGCGAGTTGCTGGGCATCTCCGACGACTACCACGTCCTGTTCCTGCAGGGCGGCGCCAGCCAGCAGTTCGCCGTGGTGCCGATGAACCTGCTGCCGCAAGGCCGCAGCGCGGACTACATCCTGACCGGCGCGTGGGGCAAGAAGGCCTATGACGAGGCCAAGAACGTAGGCACCGTTCGTGTCGCCGCCACGGTCGAGGAGAACAAGACCTACGTGCGCGTGCCCGCGCAGTCCGAGCTCAAGCTCGATCCCGAGGCCGCCTATGTTCACCTCACGTCGAACGAGACCATCCACGGCGTGCAGTTCCACAACTACCCGGACACCGGCAAGGTCCCCCTCGTCGCCGACATGTCCAGCGACTTCATGTGGCGCAAGTTCGACGTCAGCCGCTTCGGCCTCATCTACGCCGGTGCCCAGAAGAACATCGGCCCGTCGGGCATCACGGTCGTGATCGTGCGCAAGGATCTGGTCGACGGGGCACGCAAGGACATCCCGAAGATCTTCAGGTACGGAACCCACGCCGAGAACAACTCGCTGTACAACACGCCTCCCACGTTCGGCATCTACCTCATCCGCAACGTCATGGACTGGATCAAGCAGTCCGGAGGACTCGGCCAGATCGAGGCCTGGAACCGCGAGAAGGCCGCCCTGGTCTACGCTTGCCTCGACGAGCTCAGCGGCTTCTACCGCGCCCCCGTCAAAGCGCCTGCCCGCTCGGTCATGAACATCGTCTTCCGTCTTCCAACGGAAGAGTTGGAAGCCAAGTTCATCGCCGACGCCAAGAAAGCCGGCATGGTCGGGCTCAAGGGACACCGCAGTGTCGGCGGCATCCGCGTCTCGTCGTACAATGCGATGACCGTGGACGGCATCCGGCAGCTCGTGTCCTTCATGAAGGACTTCGCCAAGACCAACGGCTGACCCGAGCCCACCCGAGCCCGCACCCGTCGCGCGGCGCACCATCCCATCGTCCGATCCTCTCGAGTCCGAGGGCGATCGTCGTGACCGCTACCAGACCCATGTCCCGTCGGTGCGACCGATCCGGTCGCCCTTGGAGTTGAGCACGTGCGTACCGCTGGCGCCCAACAGCGGCAGCGACAGGGCCACGAGCGCTCCTCCGACGATCATGCTGACCAGCCCGCCCACGACGGCGGGGTCGGAGTCCTGCACCTTGCCCAGTCCGTAGGCCGCGCCCCCGGCCATTCCGAGTGCAAGCCCGCCGATCAGCGAGCGTTGTCCCCACGCGTGCACCTGGGAAGACCCTGACCTGACCGCGAGCACTTCATGGCCGCCCGGTCCGTCGATGAAAAACGGGTTCGATGGACGGACGCCGTCGCCGGCGATGCGGAGCGACTTGTTGGAAACCTCGATGGGCTGGGCGCACGGAGCGCGGCACGCAACGGTCCACGGATCGTCGGTGAACCGTCGCCGAGACTCGATGCGCAGGCCCGGGCGATCGCCGATGATCTCGACCGTCACGCCGGCCGGGGGTGCTGCGGCGCGGCCGGGCCGAACTGGCGCGGCCGAAGCGCTCGTGGCCAAGCTCGGTCGGCCGGAGGACGGCGGCGGAGCCGCAACGAAGCTGGAGCGGGCGATCTCTGCCCATGGGATGGTGCGGATCTCACCGGTCGCGAGCTGCAGAACCACGCGTTGCTGGGGGATGAGCTCCACGATCGTTCCGCGGATGATCGAGCCGTTCGTCAGCCAAACGACCTGCTCGGGAACCGTTTCGGTTGTCGAGGTGCCGGAGGACGACGGCGCGGCGGCGCTCGACGGCGCGGGCGGGATTGGGGACTGCGCTGCGGACGCGCTCGCGGAACCGGGCGGCGTCGAGACTTGAGCCGCGGCGCGTGATTGGGCAACGACAGGGGCCAGCATCAGGGCGATCAGGCCGGCGAGGACGCTTCGGCCCGTGGTGGTTCGGTCACGCATCGACCATGGCAACACCACGATTTGACCCGGAGGGCAATCGGCTTTGACGGGAGCCGACCAGGGTTGGTACGCTCTGCCAGATCACGGTCACCGCGAGCGCGAGGGACCAGTGGCGCGATATCGTTTGCGATTTCATCTTCAGGAGATCGACCTGGTTGCCGGCGAGACCCTTCTCGGCCGAAGCCCGGATTGTCACGTCACCATCGAGGATCCCCTCGTGTCGCGCGTGCACGCACGGATCGTGGTCGACGGCGACTCCGCCACGATCGAGGACTTGAACTCCCGCAACGGCGTCCGGGTCAATGGGGTACTGGTCCGCGAGCCGACGCCTCTCCACGACCGGGATCGCGTGCGGATAGGGGCGCAGGAATTCCTGTTCCACCTGCAGACCACCGGCTCTCGGCGGAGCTCGGGCAAGTCCACGGGCTTTCTGCGAAACTGCGAAAGCTGCGGGACCCCGTTCCCCCAGGAGCTCGGTACTTGTCCGCACTGCGGCGGAGTTGGCCGCCCCAATCAGGAGGAAGCCACGCTGTCCGGAGTCCTGGCCTCGAGTCGTCCCAGCTGGGCCATGGACCTGCTGTTCGAGCTGATCGACCGCGCGCTGAGCATCGGCCGTTGGGAAGACGCCGACGAAGTCATGGGCCGGGTGGCTGCCGCGCTCGAGGAACGGCTCGCCGCCGGCGATGTCCCGAACGAAGAGGAGTACACGCGGCTGGTGTCCGTAGCGTCTCGCGTCGCCCAAGCTCGACACTCCGCCAAGTGGGTCCGCTGGACGGCCGCTGTCTTGTGTCGCTCCGGTCGTCTGCCATCGGCCGAAGCGGTCGCGCGACTCAGGACCGTGCCTCTTCAAGACAGCGCCGATGTCGTCGCTGACCTCGATGCTTGTCTCCGGCACGCAACTTCCACCGCCATCACGTCCGGAACCGACGAGGCGTCATCGCTCGCTGCATTGGAGCAATGGCGTCGCGAGCTCCGGCAGTAGGGCCTAAACACGATGGTGTTCCGCCTCCGTTATCTCCACCACGACTTCGAGCTTCCACCAGGCCGTTTCCTCATCGGGCGCAGCACCGAGTGCCAGCTGTCGCTCGACGACCCGCTCGTGTCGCGCAAGCACGCGCTGCTGATCGTGTCCGACGACCATGTCGAAGTCGAGGACCTCGGCAGCCGCAACGGGGTGCTTGTCAACGGCGAGAAGATTGCCGGGGTCCATCGGGTCACTCATGGCGACCGCATCATGGTCGGCTCCCAAGAGATGACGTTGTCCATCATGTCCGCCGGAAGCCCGCCGACTCGTCGTGCGAGCGATGTCCCCGCGGTCAGCCCGGTCACCGTCACGGCCATGGCGCCTGTGCGTCCCCCCTCGCCCGAGGCCGGTCCAGGCTCCAGCGACCAACGCGAGCATGATGCCACCAGCAAGGCCGACGCGTTTCGTTTGCTCGGAGGCGTCGCAGAGAAGGCGCTCGCGCTCGGCCGCGCGGATGAAGCCGAACGTCTGCTCTCGACCCTGCTCGACCACGTTCTGCGTTCCGCGCAGGCTGGCGTCGACGTGGACCCGACGCTCTTCGAGCGAGCCGGCCACTTTGGCGCGCGGCTGGCCGCCGCGACGCTCAAGGCGCGTTGGGTCGACTACGTCATCGAGTTGCACACCGCGGGGCGCCGTCCCTGCGCGGGCCCGACCATCGACGAGCTGCACGGCGCCTTGCGCAAGATCAAGGACGTCGACCTCGCGCGGCTGCGTGCGTACGTGGACGCGATGCGCGAGATGTCGCCGAGCATGGGGCCGGCCGATCGCTTCCTTGTCCAGCGGCTCGAAGGCCTCGAGCGGCTCGTCACGCTGCAGTAGCCGGATTAACGCCTGCGCTGCGGCGTTCGTGCGCGCGCTGATCGTCCCTTGTCGCGTGCCCGACGCTCGTCGGCCGCAACCTCCGACAGGCTGGCGGTTGCCGCTGCGGCCACCGACTCGCGCAGTGCTTGGTCTTCGATCTCCGCGACGGACTCACGAACCGATGGCGGCAACGGGACCGGTGCCGCGACGAGCCGGCGAACGTGCCGCTGCGCCGTAGGGCGGAGCTGTTGGGGGGCCGCGCCGACGATGGTGCGAAGCCGCGAGGCTCGAAGCCCGAGCTGCGCGACACGCTCGAGGATCGTGGCCGAGAGCAGGGACAGCTCCTGCGCCCAGACCGAGGTCGGAACACGCACGACCAGCGTTCCGTCGGGCTCCAACCGCTCCGGGCTCGATCGGTCGGCAATGCGCGGGCCGACGAGCTTTTCCCAATCGCTTTGGGTGATGGGACCGGCGTCGGGGTGGCTGGGGCCGACTTCCGGGTCGAGCCGTGCCAGGATAGCGCCCAGCGAGACGCTCTTCGCATCGGGCTCACCGCCCTTGCGGCGACGTCTTCGGGCCGGTTTCATCCAGCGTTCGAGCGAGGCGCGGGCAGATTTGCTCTTCATGGGGATGGAGCGCGGGGTGATGCGCCGACAACGGTGGACGCTCGGCGGGCGTGGGTCAACAGGCGAGAGGTCCAAAACCCGTTTGCGGGGGCTTCGCAAGGGCGTCGGGTTGGTGTAGATGTCCCAACGCAGTCACCGGATTGGCCGAAGTGGCGGAATGGCAGACGCGGCGGATTCAAAATCCGCTGTCCTTACGGGCGTGAGGGTTCAAGTCCCTCCTTCGGCACAAG
This sequence comes from Myxococcales bacterium, assembly GCA_021847645.1. Taxonomy (GTDB): domain Bacteria; phylum Myxococcota_A; class Polyangia; order Polyangiales; family Polyangiaceae; genus JAJZQG01. Next base: position 38,891 of record JAJZQG010000031.1, on the reverse strand, counting down.
CGAAAACGAAACGGACGGGGATCGGGAAGACAGCGCGTGCGACATTCACATGCGACAAACCCCCGAGGAGCCAGTTGACGCGGCCGAGCGGGAACGTCGGCGCACGGTCTTGTATCGGTTGCTCGAGACGGCCGACGACGGGGACGCCAGGGGGGTGCTGGCAGAGTTGCGGGAGCTGCGGCGCCTCGATGACGAGGAGCGGCGAGCGGGGCAGGGGAATGTGGTGTCGATCGACACCGCACGGAGGCGTGGTTAGAACAAGGAAACGGCCCGGCGAGGTTGGCGCCTCCCGAGCCGATGACGAGTTGGAGCGAGCAACCCGTGAACCGCAGGATAGTCACCAAGCAACGCAGGCGCAACGCATCTCCACCACGCGACGAATTGGCTCGACGTGCCTGGGAGGCGGAACGCGCGTGGCGCCCAGCGCTGGCCGAAGAGCAAGCTCGCTCGATCCAGATCGTCGAATCGGTTAAATCTGACGCGCGGCTCCGTGCCGCGTTGGCGGTGGCGACCGTTGACGAAGCCGCCGGAGATTTCGCACGTGCGACACTGGCAGATGCGGACCGAGCGCGCGCGGAATCTCGTGAGCTTGAACGACTTCGACCGCGACATGAAGCGATGCATCTGCTCTCAGCGATGAAGGAGTTGCCGCTACATCGTTGGAATGATCACAGCGCGCAGCGTTCGATCATCGCAGATGACGAGAACCCAGCGACTCACGTCGGAGTCGTGCGCGAGCATGATCAAGAAGGTTGGGTCCGTCTCACTGAGGCGGAGCAGGAGCAGGCTGCGCGACTCGCCCGCCTCCTGCAAGGAGAGCGTGCTTGTGAAAGCATCATCGTCCGCAAAGAGGTGCGAGACGCTCTCGAGAATGCTGCCGCGCGCCTGGCCGATATTTGGATCTCGCTCGTCGCCGAAGGGCTGGCCCACGCGCTCGAAGCGCGATTGACGCAGAATCGAAACCACGTCGCGCCCGGCGCGTTCGCGTCCGCTGCGCACGTACTCGCGTACGCGCGCGGCGAGCTACGCGCATTCGATAGACTGTCTGTCCTGCCAACGTGGCTTACCACAGAGCATGTCAGCTGGCTTCTCGACCACTACTCGCCGACCGCGGCAAATCGGAAGGGTGGAGGCGGACGTCCACGCAAAGGAGACGTGTCTGGCAAGCTCAACGACGCTTCAATCCGAGCCCTTCTCAAAAATCGACATGACCTCGAAAAAAAGATCGCGGCATCTGACCCCGCCCTCGCTGCTCGCATTCGCCTAGAAAAATAGGCCCGCGAAAAACTCAGCACCGATCTGCTGTCGAGTTTCCGCCGCCATGTTTTCATGACGACCGAGAAGCAGATCGACACACGACTGAAGCTGACAGCACACGAGCGACGACTGATCGCTGTCGTCGCTGCCGTGGGCGAGGTGAGCGTCCGCCACTACCTCAGCGGCGCAGCGGTGCAGCCCATGCAGCGCGTGCGCATCGAAGCCGCGATCGCGGCGTTGACCGAGCGGGGCGCTTTGCCTGCCGATCTCATTCGATCGGGCGAGGCGAGTCGATGAAAGCCGCGTTCTCCGCAACCCCAATCACTATCGGTCGTCGCAACTGCGAAGCGCTCACGGGGATGTCGTGGCGCTTCGTGCTCGAGAGCGACGTGCCGAAGGCGAAGGTGGGGCGGGAAGTGATCGTGCGCGCATCCGACTTGCTGTCGTGGCTCGACACGCACCGCGCGGAAGTGTCGGCGACAGTTGAGCGAGACGAAAGCGTCGACAGCGTGCTGGCGGACGTGGGGCTGCGTCGGGCAGGAGGTGCGCGATGAACCGCCGTGGACGACGAGCAGCGATGCCGCACAGGCTCCCGACCCCCGAATACATCGCGAACCTATCACCTGATCTGCGAGACCGGATCGTCGAAACGTGCGCGGTGCTGGGTGCTGCGCCGCATGGCCCTGGACAAGTCGGGCTTGTCGCGATGGATCCGCGGACCGACGAGAGCCGGCTGCTGTGGCTGCCGACTGACAGCATGATCGATCTGCTCCGTGACCTCGACCGGCCGAAATGGATCCCGCAACTGCGGACGTGCCCCACAAACATCGCGCCCGTGGTCATCATCCTACCGGATGGGGACTTCATCCTGTCGGCGCTGGTTGGCAACGCGGTGCATGCGATGTCATCTGGATCGGCGGTGCTTTCATGACCGCCCGGATCATTACCGGCCCGCTACCCCCCACCGTGGCGTTGACCGTCTGGTCGGACGTCCGCACCAGCACGGGCGGGAAAGATCGCACGTTCTCCCTTCACGAGCTTGTGGTCTACTACGAACGCCAAGCTCGACAGATCAAGTGCAAGGAGAACCTTCCGGCCCCCGTCTTCGCCACCGTCCGCGCGGAGTGTACGCCGGAGACGTGTGACAAGGCAGCCGAGGACAACCGCGTCTTGCGACGGCATCGGTGCGACGACGCGGTTGTGTCCTGCACCGCGCTCGCGCTCGACCACGACACGAAAGCCGCCGCGCCCGGGGTGTCTTGGGACGGCGCCGTCGAGTTGTGCCGGGAGCTTGGGCTCGCAGCCGTGTTCTACGAGTCGCCCTCGCACATGATCGAGCACGCGAAGGACAAGAGCATCGGCCCCCGGTGGCGCATGATCGTTTTCATCACCACGGCATGGACCGAGCCCTCGGAATGGTCGCAGGCGTACAACCGAGTCCGCGTCTACTTCGAGTCGCGTCTTGGGCTCAAATTCGATCCAACAACCGGCAACCCGTCGCGCGTGTTCTACGGACCGACACGACCCTTTGACACCGTGGCGCCTCGCAGAGTCTTGCGTGTCGACGGAGCCGCGATCGATCTGCCGGCGACCGTCGCGACGCTGCCAGAATACCAGCCCCCACCGAGCGACGAGCCGGAGCCGGAGCGCTTCATTCCCCGTGGCGACCCGAGCCCCCCGACCGCGATCGAACAATGCCGCGCGTACCTGCAGGAATGCGAGCCGGCGATCGATGGATCGTATGGGAGCCGCGCGTGCTTCCACGCCGCGCAAGCGTGCGTCCGGGGCTACGAGCTTACCGAATACGAATCGCTGGAGTTGCTGCGGGACGTCTACAACCCGCGCTGTCACGGACCATGGTCGGAGCGGGAGCTACGGCACAAGCTGGCGAGCGCGATTCGTCGCGGCAGGATGGTCCGCGGTTCGCTCCTGGCGCCCACGCCGGAGCCTACGCCAGCGCCCACGCCGGAGCCTACGCCAGCGCCCACGCCGGAGCCCGAGAAAGCCCCCCTGCAGCGCTTCTCCGACGTGTTGGGCGGTGCGGTCGATGCTCGACTTGTGGTTCCGCCGGGCTACGCGCTCCGGCAGGTCAACGGCCATGCACACGAGCTCGAGCTCTTCCGAGTAACCGAGGGGGGCGACGGTCGCCGCGTGGCCTTCGCGCCGATATGGATCCGCTCCGAGTTGTCCGCCCCCACCGGGAACATGCTGGAGCTTGGCGCGATGCTCGACGGCAAGCGTCAGGTGCGAACCGTTCCGCGTGCCCTGCTACGAGATGAAAAGGCTCTCGCCAAGCTCGTGGAAGGGAGCGGAATCCCGCTGGCGACCGGACGCAACGTCAATGAGGACTTCGCGGCGTACCTGTCGATCACGTTGAACGTCAACCGCCACAACCTGCCCCGACGCAACGCGCGCGAGTCCACCGGCTGGGATACTCACTTCACCTCGTTTCTATACGGCACGGACTGTATCGGTGCTGAGACGGAAGCCCTGAGCCTGCCCCCCGGCTCCGGCGCGGTCGACATGATCGAAGCCTTGCGCACAGCCGGAGACGTTCGTGTGTGGCGCGACACCGCCAACGAGTTGATCTCCGCTTCGCCCGCTGCCGCCCTCGCCCTTGCTGCAGCCCTCGCCTCCCCGATGCTCCGCGTGTTCGGCTGGGCAGTTGTCGGGCTCATGTTCGCGGCCGAAGGTGGCGACGGCAAGTCAACCGTCATGCGCCTTGGCCTGAGCGCGTTCGGCTCGACGGGCGATGGATCGTCGCGACAACTCGAGGGGATCGCCGGCAACGGCAACGCGACCTTACTGGCGCTCCCTGGTCAATTCGCCCATCTGGACGACCTCCCGCATTTCGCCGATGAGGTGAAGGTCAACACGCGCGACCCGCGGACGCTGGTGGAAATCGAAGCCGCGTTGCACATGCTGGTCGACGGGCAGTCCCGCGCTGGCATGCGCCGCGATTCAACGCTCCGAAAGGTCCGCCGTTCCCATGGTTGCGTCGCGCTGGCGACCGAGACCGACGCCGCGGAGTTCCTGCACAAGACGGGCGTCAATCGGCGCTATCCGCAGTTGAAAGGCCCCTACGCCGCAGACCCGGGCGGACGGCTGAACGCGGCGCTGTGCGCGAACTATGGGCATGCTGGGCGTGCGCTGGTGGAAAAGCTCGTGGCGACCTCGCCGGAGAAGCGCAAGGCACTGGCCCGCAAGCGTGACGAACACCTGGGCGATCTGCTCGGTCAACTATCGGAGTCGTCCGAGGTCTTGCGGACGTGGGCGGATCAGATTGCCGTGTGTCTCGCTGCCGCCGATGTCGCGTGCCTCCTGGTTCCCGACATGATGCCGGAGCACGACACATGGATCGTCCAGATCAAGACGGCGTGGAATCGCCTATCCCGCGAGACCACGAACACCACCGAGCAGGTCAATCCCGCTGCCGCCGCATTCGGCAAGCTCGTCGCGTGGATCGCAGCCAACCGGGGAGCCCTGCAGCCGAGCAAGGCCCGCGAGCGCGTCATCGGAAACAGCGATTACACAAGGCCCCTGCGAGGCCAATGGATCGGGCGAATCGTCGATGCGGAAAACGAGGACCACGACGACGAGCAGATCCACGTGGTCGATGTCCTGCAGACCCGAGCCTCCGAAGAGATGGCGCGCGCCGGGTACTCGCTCGCGACCCTCGCCCGCACCTGGGAAGCCAACGGCTGGATCGAGAGCCCGGACGCCCAGAAGGCCAGGGGGCAGTGGGGCCGATCGTCGCGTGTCGGTGGTGTCCGGGCCATGTGCTACCGCGTCCGGTTGGGCGTTGGAGGGGACGACGAATGAGAGCCGCGAGGGTTTGTCCGTTAGTTGTCCGTGGTCGTCAACGGACACTTTTTTCGCCGGATTCGTCAACGAAGTCGCGCGGTTGGCAATGTAGGACAGAGCGTCCGTTGTCCTCGTGGGTATTAGAGACCCGTTTTGACGGTGCCTCAAACGGACACCTTGATCAGAGACGTGACGAGCACACCGCACACACACAAGACGGCAGGGCTACGCGCGGGAATACATACATAGACAACGGACGCAACGGACACAACGGACAATCACTCTCAAGTGCCTTGTTCCTGGCTGCGAACGTGCGTCCGTTGCCTGACGATCTGACAGCGGACAACAACGGACAAGAGGGCCGGTCATGAGCCCTTCACGCTGGGATCCGCGCCGTCGCCAGTACCACCACCCCCACAGTCTGGGAGAGCCGCGTGGCTGTACAGGGTTCCTCGTAGACCGCTGGTATTCAATGAGATTGGAAAGGTAGCGTCATGAAAGCACAACCGAAACGCAGTGAAACAAGTCACGAAGGCCCCGCGGTATCAGTAGAGGTAGCATCGCCGCCCCACGATACCGGATCCGGTGGCACGCGCTACCGCAGTCTGTGGGCTCGCCGGCTGGCGGAAAAGGGCGTCGAGCCGGGGACGGCGCACGGGAAGCGGGTGTGGCGCGGCGTTCGGCTGACGGACCGGAGCGGGCCAGCGTTCGACGATGAGTCGGAAAACGTAGGGGGGGACGACGACGGGGATCAGAGGGGATCAGATGGGATCACCATTTCACAGAACTCCTCTCATGAGAATTCCCAAGAAAAAGTTTGGGCAAAAGGTGATCCCAGGCGATCCCCGGTGATCCCCGAGCCCTCCTCTGGCAACCCCGACCGCTCCGACCCCGCCGACGCCGAGCTGTCCGATGACGAGTACCTTGACCAGTTTTCCCCGAGGAATTCACGGGACGAGGGTTGAAAATGGGACACGGGACGCTCACGGGACGAGCACGGGACGCGACGCACGGACCCCTTGTTTCAAAGCATATCTCACGGGACGCCGAGTCCCGCGAAACAGGTCACGGGACGTCCAGTATCCTAGAGGGATACGGACGGTCCTGTGAGATTCGGGACGGGCAGGACGACACAACGTCTCATGCTGGCAACGTTCCGGCGCTCGCCGCAGACACCACAACCGCAATGGCGGCAGTTGGCGCCCTGCTTGACCGCCACGAGGCCCAGATCGAGCGCCTGGCCGCGCCCGGGCGCGTGGTCGTCGTCGTCGCGGGTGCTTCGCCTGAAGTCGACTCCGCACCGCTGGCCGACGTCGAGCCTTTTGCCCGCAGCGTCGGTGTGTGGGCGGAGGTGATGGCCGTCAGCCCCGCAGTCGTGGCAGTTGTCACAGTTTGTGATGGGTTTGGTTTAGGGCGCGTCGCGAAAGTGACGACAGTGCAACCTGCCAGCGCGCCGAAACGGACGCGCCGAAAGGCGCGCGTTGGTGGTCGTCGTGGATGACCTCGCAGACGAGCTGGAGCTGCTGGGCTATGCCCAGACCAGCAACGACTGCTTTGTTGACGTCTTAGAGCGATTGCGCGCTGAAGACGAAGCCGAGCAGCGCGTGAAGCAAGCTGACCGCATGCGCGATTATCGTGCTCGCAAGCGCATCATGCGTCTTCATCGCGAAACGCGCACATGTGATTGCGGACGAGAATTCACCGTGGTTGTGGGCCGGGGGGGGCGACTTCGACAGCATTGTTCCGACACGTGCGCCACGCTGGCCCGGGTGAGACGATACCGTAACGCTTTGCTCGTAGCGTCGATAGATTGAGTCCGCCATGACGAGGTTATCTATGCGACATCGACAGGTAGTGAGAGCATCCCTTCTAGCGCAGCTTCCAGCAAAGCTGCGGCGTAAGCACCTTCGCGCCACGATTCAAGAGTTGGCGGAAGTCGTGGAGGCGAATCGTGCGCCGACGAGCGGGCCGTTGCGGGGACTGCACTTCGACGCTCACGGTCGTTGCATCGATAAAGGCCCGGCGTTCGGTGCGACGCGCAAGGAGATTCTGGCGCAGCGCAAGATAGACGTAGACGCATTCGCGCGAGATGGCGCGGATGACGACGACGAGTCGGACGTGTCTGACGTTGACCCGCGACTGCGCGAGATGGCAGCGATGATGAACGCCACGCCCGGCAGCACCAGGGCGCGCAAGTTCCGCGCTCACGCACCTGACGGCGTGGACGAGTCGCTAGCGCGTTTCGCTGCGCAATCGATTTCGATTCACGCGAAGGTGAAGATCAAGAAGAAGAAGTCGCCCTCGAAAGACGTCACAGGCGACAAGGTGGAGACAGACAAAGACGCGGATGGACACCCCACACCGGGCCGTGGCGATCGACCCTTTGTGGCGCCACCACTGCCGCCGGCGGACGACGAGGCCGCAAAGCGTCACAAGCGCGAGTTTGGATATTGAACATGAACAAGCACAGCGAACCTGTTGTCACTATCGAGGACTTCCGCGCTCTACTGCGTCGCGTGCGCGAGTGCGAGAGCTATCTGCGTCTGTATCACTGCGAGCGAATCGAGGATGAGACGTGCTGGCATCGACTCTTCAACGAAGAGCAGAACGTCGCGGCGGAGCAGGACCCCAACGCCTGGAAGGTGTTGTTCCCGCAACTCGCGATGCCGACTCATCCAGCATTGCAGACGTCGCTGCCCACCGCGCCGGCTGCGCTGGCTTATCGTCAGCTAGACGAAGAACGCCGCGCTGCCCTCGCCGGCGAGGACAAGTAGCGATGCGTGCGACTGCGATGCCGCCGATGATTCGCTTGTATGCTGCGCGTGAGTTGCGTCGGCAGGCTAAAGCAGAGCGTCGTCGTCAGCGAAGCACGGCGGGATGGCATCTCGACGCACGCGACGAAAGCGCCCTGCCATCTTGCGACGCTGCAGGATGCGATGACGAAAGCGCCGAAGGACATTGTTTGTCACCCGAGCAGGACGCGCACACCTCATGCGGTAAGGTGCGATGAGCATGCGTTCCAGCTGGAAAAAAGGCGATAGGGGGGGGTGTGGGGAAAGCGCCCACTCAGTTCGCGCGGTGCAGATTCTGTTGAAAGTGTTCGGATGAACGACTGCGAACACAAAAAGGTCTTGAGAATGAGCACGAAACACGCACAAGACATCATCCGACGCGCGAAACTGCTTCGCGGCAAGGGATATTCCGTTCGAACGATCGCGGAGCAGCTTGGAATAAGCGCTTCTGACGTTCGACGAATCGTGGCTGAGACACCGGCGCTGAAGGTGTGTGCGTAGTCATGACGAGCCGACGAATTTCGCTCGCTGTGCGCAGGAAAGTGCTCAAGTTACACCGCGCAGGACATTCGCGGCGCGATATTGCAGATGCGTGCAAGATCGCGACGTCGTCGGTGCAAGCGATCGTTGTGAGTGTTGGGCGTGGCGACGAGCAGAGCGTGGAGTCTGTTGTGGTGGCCGACACGTCGGCCCGTTTTGTTGCTGACGCTGACGACGACCCTCGCGACGCACGGGCGCGCTTGGAGAAGCAGGCATCGAGACTTCGTGCAATGCTCGCCGACTCTACGCTGACTACGCGATCAAGAATCGATTGCGAGCGTGTGCTGGCTGGCGTGCTGGAGCGAATCGCGCGACTCGACGGCATGACGATTACCGAGTCGACAGTTGTTCGCCACCCGGCGAATCAGCGGGTGATCTCCGAGGTCTTGGCCGCGATCGCTGAATTCCCCGAGGCTTTGGCGGCAACAGTCAAAGCGCTGGAGAAGTACGCGCCATGAGCTCGATCGCTGGGCTGATAGCAGGTGCGAAGCAACTCTTAGCCAGCGCGCGCACGGTCGGCGCTGTGCTGCTCGCTCGCAGCGCTGGTGCGAGCGAAGACAGCGACAGTCTGACGTCGCTCGTCGCTGGCCCACGCGGTGGCCTGCTGACCGAGCAGCCGGCTACTACGCACCTCGGATCTGTCGCACTCGAGAAGAGCCACGTGGTGAGCCCTACGCCCTGCGTTCTGCGATCGCTCAGGGCGATCAACACGTCGGGCTCGACGGTCTACTTGATGGTGTTCGACACTACGTCACTACCTGCAGACGGAGCTGTCCCGAACCGCGCGCCGGTACCGATCACCACCAACAATATCAACGGCGCCGACTGGCCCGCTGGCACGTCTTTGTCGGTTGGGTGTGTTGTTGTGTTGTCTTCCACGGTTGCCACGCTCACGCTCGTTTCGACGGCGTGCGGCTGGTTTGATGCGGAGGTGTCGTGAACGCTGTCTTCAATCTCCCTGACGCTCGTCGTCCTCGAGCAAGGCTCCAGAGTCCGCGAGCCTGCGACATTTCGGTCGCGTCACACGGCATTCCGCCTGCGGTGTTCGCCCGCAGCGCTCGAAAGACCCCGAGCGACGTCGTGGCTGCGTCTCCAGCGCGACCACGACGCGCGGAAGGGCAGATTTTTTTGAGGTTTTTGGGTCGCTACACATGTTGAGCAGGTGCACGCCAGGACGCTTCCGAAGAATTTTTCGGAAGCGGTCTACGCTCCGGCTGCGACGCGGCAGATTGTTCGACCGCGGCGGCTTGGCTTCGCGTGTCTCTGTCGCGGTCCCGTTGCGCAGAATTTTGCGCAACGGATCCACGGGTCCGCCAGCCCCCAGCCTTGCCCCTCGTGTTGCTAGCGCAAATTTGCGCTCGCAAGAATCACCGGTTCCCCCGACACGCTCGCGCGCAAATTTGCGCTAGAGCGTCCCGTTGCAACGGGTTCGCTATCGATCACCGGTTCCCCCCAGCCGGTGAGCGCAAATTTGCGCCAACCGGCGCTCCCGTTGCAACGGGTTCGCCATCGATCACCGGTTCCCCCCAGCCGGTGAGGGAAAATTTTCCCCAACCGGCGCTCCCGTTGCAACGGGGTCGTCATCGATCACCGGTTCCCCCATGCTACGGAGGTGGAGCTGTTGGCGGCAGCTGTTGCGTTGCAACGGGGTCGTCATCGATCACCGGTTCCCCCCCGTCCCGCCAGACGCCAGCGATTCCAGCTACCTGGCGGGCGCTTTGCGAGCGGTCCCCGATCTGCGACGCCGTGACGACCGGGTAGGCCAGGGGCGCGCGCGGTGTCTCAGGCGAGGTGAGACTACTTGTGCGGCTTGGGGCGGGACTTCGGTGCCGGCTCGTCGTCCACGACCGGAGGCGCATTCAGATCGGCCGCGACCATCCGGGCGGCTTTCGCCTCGAGTAGTGGCAAGCCCTCGATGACGAGCGCCCGCACGACATCGCTCCGCGTCGGTGCATGCCATGGGGTCGCCAGGGCTGCAGCAAGCGCGTCGATGCGGTCGATCAAGGTCTGCTCCACGCGAACCCCGATTTGCGGTCCCTTGTAAGGTCGGGTCATGTGGGTTCGGGTACCGCGATACGCGTTCAGCGTCCACTAGGTGTGACACATCGATCGATCGGATCGATCGAAGTGATTGACAACGCTAGACGCAGGGTGCATCATGTTGGACATGAGCAACCGAACCACCCCGAAGACACCAGCCAAGCGCGAGATCCAGATCGGCGTTCGGCTCCCTCAGTCCCTTGTGGCCGACCTCGATTCGTACGTGGCCCGTCGCCTGGCCGACGAGCCTGGCATCGACTTCACCCGCAGCGCAGCTGTCCGCGTGTTGCTGAGCAAGGCGCTGGCCGCGGAGCAGGGAGGTGTGAAGTGAACGCCCCGTCCCTGTACGTCGCGATCGGCCACGTTGACGCCGCTGCTGCTGCTCGCCTTCGGCGGTACCGCACCGCGCATTCTGGGCTGGCTTGCTCGTCGGTGCGCTTCGCCCTCGACGGTGCCAACCAGGTCGTGGACGCCTGCGAGGCCGGGCAGATGACAGAGGCCGACGCGGTGCGGGCCCTTGAGATCATTGCCGCCGCGCTGGGTTGACCCCGCTGCTACCGGCCTGCCCCGGTCCGACTCCGGGGAGCAGCACCGGGGCGCATGGTGCGCCTGAAACGACAGTGACCCCGCGCAGTGTGGCTGCCGGGGTCGTGGCCCTGACTCACCGAAGGAGACAGAACGATGACGAACGTACCCATTGCCCAGATCCACTGCAACCCCGTCGCACGCCACAATCACCGCGGGCAGCATGTCCCGCTCGGTGACACCATCGGGCATGCCGTAGTCCGCCTGGACACGGCCGCCGCATGCGCCATCCGCCGAGCCAGGGCAACGGCCCATCCCTTCGACGTGCGCCCCTTGCTGGCCCGCGCGAACGCAGCTGTTGATCGATACCTTGATGGCTACGGCACGACCGACGATGCGATCCAGGCGCTTGACGCAGTGGTCGAGGAGCTGCGGACGATTGGAGGTGCGCAATGAGCCGCTACCGTGTCGAGAGCGACGACGGCTTCACGGTCGTCGACACCGAGCGCGCAACGGGCAGGTGGGAGGAAGACGTGCAGTGGGACGGGCAGAATCGCATCTCCGTCGCCACGGGCAGTCAGTGGGAACACGAGACCTTGTACCGGAGCGCGAAGGGCCGCTACTACGTGGAGCACACGTCGCAGTGGCAGGGCTCGGTGCCCAGCGCCGAGTTCATCAGCGACGAGCAGGCCGCGCGCTGGTTGCTCGCGAACGGTGAGGATCTCCCCGAAGACCTCGCTCACTTGGAATCCGAGGTGAGCGAATGAAGCCCGGCGAGATCCAGATCGTCGAACGCGCCTTTGGAGCCGGCGCACGTGAAGCCTACGGCACCATGGCCGACGAGCCCGGCGCGACCTACTTCACGCCCGTCATCGCCGCGCCGAGCGGAGACGGGACCATGGCCGCGACGCTCCGCACCAGACACGGGACCGTCACCGGCCCGCGGTACTGGACGCGCGAGGCATGCGAGCAGGCGATCGCGTACCACCTGGGCAGCGAGCGGCAAGAGCGCGACCCGCAGCCGTTGAGCGCGGAGGTTGAGGTTGCGATCGAGAAGTGGAGGAACCGCCAATGAGCACGACGCATCGACACCGCGCCGACCCCAAGCGCACCGAAACGCGGCCGTTCTCCGGCTGCATCACATGGCCGTGCAACCCGGCGGCGCACGGTGGCGTCTGCTTGATCGAGCACTGCAAGTGCGGGGCTTGGCGGGCGATCAACTCCAACGCGGGCCAGCTCGAGACGGCGTTGTGGGAACCGCCGGCGGCGGTGCGCGAGGTGCACCGATGAGCCGCGCAACCTACTCCGTCACCTTCCGCGCCGTCGACGGCCAGACCATGGTGGAGGCTCACTTCCTCGATGAGTCGTCCGCGGACGACTACGAGCTGGTGGAGGTCACCGACGCTTGCGCCACGTGGAAGTGCGAGGCCGATTTGTGGCTGGCCAACGGCGAGCGTGCCGGTTGGGTGCATGCGGATGGGAGCTACAAGCTGACAGGGGGTTGCTCGTGAACCCCAAGGACGCGCGCGTGTTCCTCGCCAGCCTCACCACAACGGCGCCAGCCAAGCGCTATCTGTCGCGTTGGGAACAGCTCCAGATCGAACACAACACGGTCGCCGATGCCGATGCTGTTCACCTCGCCGCGAAGGTTCGCGATCGGCTGGTGAGCGAGCATCCGGCAGTGTTCGCCAGGAAGGACGGCACGCGATGAGCACCAGCGACGTCGTGACAAGCGCCCGCTCGTTCGTGGGGCTCGTGCTCGCCGATGGTCAGGATGCGCGACTGAGCGATATCCTGCGTGCGCTGCGGCTGGCGCATCGAGGCCTGTCGGTGGCCGAGACTGCGCTCGCACCAGCGACGACGGCGCCGAGCGACACCTTGCCGTCGCCGGCCATGGGCGACGAGCAGGACGAGACGCAGTAGGGTACCGGGATTACGGGTACCCTTTGCCCTGTCGCTACCTGATACGGGCGACCGGGCGCCAAGGAGACCGACATCATGCCGAGCGAAGCACCACGCTACCCTAAACTTAGGGTAACCGGGACCTCAGCCGCGCGTCACGCTCGCGAGACGGTGAGACAAGTCGCGGCGCAAGCCGGCATGAGTCACGCAACGTACACGGCCAGCAAGATCGTGGCTGCGAACGCCGAGCCTGAGCTTTGCGCAGCGGTCGACGCCGGCCGGATCGGTGTGTCGACCGGCGCCAAGCTCGCTCGGATGTCTCCCGACCTGCAACGACAGGCTGTCGTCGGTGGACGCCGTGTTGCGGCCGCGATTGTCCGTGAACACAGCGGCGACGCGGGCGGTACGCTGGCGCTTGCCACGGCGCTTGAACGCACCGTGAACCGTTTCGTCGCCGCACATCCGAGCACGACGCCGGGGGAGATTCTTGCCGCGCTTCGGTTTGTGGCCGGTGAGGTAGCCGAGCAGACCGACGATTCCGATCGCAGGGGGTAGCCCCCAGAGGTGAAAAGCATGGCACGACCGATTACAGGAACCGTTCGCACACTTCCCAGCGGGACGCAGCAAGCCATGGTGCGCGATGGTGCTGGACGACGGCGATACTTCGATCTGGAGTGCCAGAAAGACGAGCGGCAGGCGCGCGCGGCCGACATGAGCCGATGGGCCGGAGCGATCCGAGACCGCGTTGCGCCCGACATCTTCGACAAGCTCATGGTGAAAGCGGCATCGGCCACGACGCTCAAGGCGCTCGATGCCGTCCGCAAGGCCATCGAGGCGTGCGCTAACGGAGCTGTCGAGGCGAAAGACCCGAAGCCTACGATCCCCACCTTCAAGACCTTCGCCCAGCAGTGGACCAGTGGCGCGCTACACAAGCTGTACTCGGCGCACGTCAAGTCGAAGCTGACCGCCGAGGACGACGAGGAGCGCTTCAAGCGCTACGTGTACGACCCCGTTGGCGACGTACCGCTTGACGAGTTCACCTTGGACCACGCCATGCTCGTGATGGCTGGCATTCCCGAGGCGCGCGCAACCGCGACCAAGCGACAGATTGCTCAGCTCATGCACCGGCTGCTGGGATACGCCGTCTTCCCGGCGCGGCACATCGCCGTCAACCCGCTGCCCAAAGGGTTCCTTCCGCGCGTCGAGTGTAAGAAGGCCGAAGAGTTCCTCTACCCCGACGAGGAGGCGCGGCTGCTGGCATGCGCGGGCGACGGTGAGCACGAAGGCGTGCCGCTCAACGATCGCATGCTGTACGGCTTCGCGACGCGCGAGGGCATGCGGCAGGAAGAGATGGAGCGTCTCACCTGGGGCGAGATCGACCTGAAGCGCGGCATCGTTCGCCAGGACGAGAACAAGACTAAAGACGCTAGCAAGTGGGCGATGAACCCGAGCGTTACGGCTGCGCTCACCATCTGGCACGATCACTTCCGGCCCAAGGCGAAGCGCACCGACCTCGTGTTTGCGGACGACGACGGTTGGCTCTACACGTCGACGCGATGGGCCGCTCGGCTGCGTCGACACATGAAGCTTGCTGGCATCACGCGCCCCGAGTTGTACCTGACGACGGCGACGCGGATGAACATGCGGTTCCACGACTTGCGGGCGACGTTCTGCACCTGCTCGTTCGCCAACGGGCGCAGCGAAGCATGGGTCATGCAGCGCACGAAGCACAAGTCGAGCACGATGCTGGCCCGCTACACCCGCTCGATGAACATGTGGGCTGAGGCGGATCTTGGGGATCTGCACCCGATGCATTTGGCGATCCCCGAACTTGCTGCTCATGTCAAGACCCCGCCTTCGAATGCGAAGCACGTCACACCGGAGAGTCGCACGGATAGTCGCACGGACGGGCGAGACGGGGCGCTACGGGTTCCCAGGGTGTCGAAAGCCTCGGGGAATACGCAAAGCCCTATAAACGAAGGCGATTTGGTGGCTTTCAAAATCCGCTGTCCTTACGGGCGTGAGGGTTCAAGTCCCTCCTTCGGCACAAGGGGCAACGATGCGAGCCGCGCATCCTTGCGCGTGAGCATCGCCGCATGCGTGCCTCGCGCGGCGAGACGGACCTGCCAGTCCGTCCCCAAACCTTGACGGCCAGAGCATTCGATCATGGCGGCCATGATCCGCGCCGCGACCATGGTCGCCCGCCACTCCACCGGTCGGAACGCATGATCGGCAGGGCGGGCAAGGCGTCGAGGGGTTGGGGAGGGCGCGCACGCCTCACAGACACTCGACGAACGCGCGACCGAACTCGAGCGGCGTGGGACGGTCCCGCCAGTCCCTCGCTGTCGCCGCCCGCATCAGCTTGACGAGCGCGGCCGGATAGGCGCGGAACCGCTCCACGTCCTCCATTGGGTCTCGCTGCATGTGCGCGAAGATCTTGTCCCGAAGCTCGGTCTGGTCATCGAAGAACGTCCTGCCCGTCGTCACGTTGTAGATCGTCGCGGCCAGCGCGTAGACGTCCGCCCGTCCGTCGAGCTCGACCGGATCGAGCACTTGCTCGGGCGCGATGTATCCCGGCGTTCCCGCGATGAAGCGGCCGTTGGAGCCTTGCGGCACGCGCATGGCGCGCACCATGCCGAAATCGATGACCACGGTGG
Organism: Myxococcales bacterium; assembly: GCA_021847645.1. Taxonomy (GTDB): domain Bacteria; phylum Myxococcota_A; class Polyangia; order Polyangiales; family Polyangiaceae; genus JAJZQG01. Next base: position 23,374 of record JAJZQG010000031.1, on the reverse strand, counting down.
CGAGCGGCGGAGCGACCGCCGGATCTCGATGTCTGGCGGGCTCGAACTTCTCCCCGCCCGAAAGAGGCAGCCGCAGCCACAGGTTGGCCGGCTTGATGTCGCGATGCACGAGCCCGGCGTTGTGCAGCGCTGCCAACCCGGCACACGCCTCGGCCACGACCGACCGAAGCTCGAACAGCGACATGAGCTTCGCGAACGAGTAGTGCTTCAGATCCGCGCCGATCAAGTACTCGAGCACCAGGAACGGCACGCCCCCCGATACTCCTCGATCGATGATGTTCGCCACGTTCGGGTGGTAGAGCCCGGCCAGCGCCCTGGCCTCTTCGACGAAAGACGCGAGCATGCCGTCGCGCTCGGTGTCGGTGGCGCCCGCCAGCGCATCGGCCTTGGGGATCTTCAGCACGAAGAGCCGATCGGCGCCGGGTTTTCGCACGAGCCACACCGTTCCGATTCCCCCTTCACCCAGGGGCTTGACCAGCTCGTAGCCCTCGATGATCTTCGGCTCCGGCTTCTTCGGCACCGGTGGAGGAGGTGGCGTCCGACGCACCGCCGCGTTCACGCTCGACTCGACCAATCGGGACGTGATCGGCCCGAGCGTCGACAGCCACACCTCCAGGATCGACGTGTCACGCGTGCGGATCGCTCGGGACAGCAGCCCCGCGGTCCTCGGCGCGTTCTGCGTCGCCGCGCTCGACATGGAGTCTTCTGCAGCGGGCGCGTCGGGCGCGTGCAATGCCCTGACAGGGTCGCTCAGGGCGGCTCTCAGCCGCTCTGCCGACAGAACGACTTGCAGACACCGATCTTCGAGGTCCGCGCTTCGTCCGGATGCTCCCGCGAATCGCTGCAACGTTTCCGCCAGACCCAGCAGCGCGATGCTCAGCTCGGTGTCGTCCGCGTGCAGCTCCGCGAGCGCCTCCGACGCCTTTGCTCCCCACGCGCCGTCCGCTTCGCCCGACCCAACCGTCGCGCGGATGTCGTCGGCCAGCGCGCAGCAGGTCTCCAGCGCGCCCGGCTCGATCATCGGCAACGCTGTCGCAATCTGCAGCAGCAGGGCTGGACGATCGATCACCAGGGCCCACCACGCGGCGAACGGTCCGAGCCATCGCACGTCGTCGACCTCTCCGAGCGACGTACCGCGGGTCGTGTCGACCAGGCGCCAGAACACCGAGCTCAGAGCGTTCTTGAGCGCGACCGGGAGCTCCCGCGTACCGTCGGCCAACCCGTCGAGCTTGCGAAGCCACAGGCAGGTCTTGTGGGCAGCGGGACCGCGCCCGGGGCCGAGCTCGAGCTCCTCGCCGCACGCGTCCAGCGCGTAGCCGCCCAGACGAATGGCGAGCACCTCGAGCGCGAGGTCGACCTGCTCGTCGCTCTCACCGGATGCCCTTCGCTCCCTGACCAAGTCGAGCAACTCGGCCGGCGTGCGCGCCACGATCTGCCACGTCTCCTCGAGGTTTGGCTCGGCGATGGGGTCGCCCTCAGGTCGCGTGACCAGCTGCGGCCGCCACAGGCGCAACGCCAGCGACCGCGCACATCCCTCGAACGCATTGAGCCCCGCTGCGCGATGACGCAGCGTCCCCGGCCCCAGCGCGATGCGCTTGGCCTCCAGGAACGTGGGCGCCACGGCCGCTGCGAATCGCGCGGCCCGTGCGTCCGCCTCCTCGTCATCGTATTGCGCCGCGAGACGCATGAGGTTCTCCAGGCCCAGCTCCAGGTCGAGCGGATCGCGCTCCGCCCCGTCGACGCAGTCGGTGACCGCGATGACCTCAAGCCATCGGCGCCACTCGCCGATGGCCTGCGTGTTCGCCCGCCGTGCTACCTCTCGCAGTTGTCGAAGCGCGGCTTCGATGGCGATCGGAGCGGCACCGCGGCGCCAGAGAGTCGCGAGACCTCGCGCCAAGGCCCGCGCTGCGATCGCGCCCCCGTGCCCGTCGACGATGCGGTACAGGAGCCGATCCCACAGGTCGCGACGCTCGTAGAACAAGTACGGAGTGGCCGCGGCGGCTGCCGCCAGGGACCATGGCTCGACCTCGGGCGCATCGAGAATCGACACCATCTCACCGCCCAGGAACTTGAGCCGATCGGCGGGCAGGGAGGCGAACGCGGTCAGGCCGCGTTGGCGCAGCAGCAACGAGTCCCTGCGCAGCCAATCCAGCAGCATGCCCTCGAGGTGTTCGACGACGCCCGCCATCAGGCCGAGCGCGCGCGCTGCATGCACCCACACCAGCGGCTCCGGATGGAGCAGCAGCGGCTGCAGCACCCGCAGCGTCCGCCCCACGGCATCCGGATCCTTGGCGACGGGAAGAGCGCGCATGCACACCTCCAGACAGCGCGCTGCCAGAACCCGGCCTCGCAGCGCCCCGCGGGCCGGCTGCCCGACCAGCGCGTCGAACGCCTCGCGCGAACCCCAGAGCCACGCGCCAAACTCGGGGAGCTGCAGGGCGCTCGCGCCCGCTTCCCAGATCAGAATTTCCATGCGCGACCGTGCCCCGGCGAACGCGGCACTGGCCAGCCGGTCTCCCCGTCCGATCAGCGGCGCGCATTCCAGCGCGTCGAGCATGGGACCCCCGACGATCCGGTCGCGCACGGCGGCATCGACACGCTCGCGCCACCTCGCCTGCTCGGCTGCGTGCGCGAGCAGCTTGGCCAGCCGGGCATCCCGTCGCGTCGCGCTCGCCTCGCACCACAGCAGGAGCACCTCCCCCCGTGAATCGTCCAGCATCTGCGACAGATCGCCCACGCCCGTCGATGACCGGCTTATGGCGGGCAGCGCTCGGTCCAGCACGTCGGCAGCGTCGCGCTCGTCGCGCGATAGGGTGTCGAGACAGGACCCCGAACCGTCGCGCCAGCGAGCCAGCAGCGCTCTCGCGCTGGAGGGAAAGTACGCGACGGTCGCCGTAAGGGTCTCGAGAGCGGACAAGACCTTTTCTGCAATCATGAACGAAACCGGATCGTACACTGCGCACCGTGCGGCAAGCGAACCCTTCTCACGCGTCGGGTCGATGGCCCATGGCGATCCGGCGAGCCGTGGAGCACGGCTCGATTCGCGTTGACACGTGTTCCCCAGGTCAGGAGCATTCGAGCCGACGATGCGTCGAATGACGTTCCCCGTGCCGATCGGCCGCCTGTTGCGGCGGTCCTGGCGACGATTTGCGCGTCGGAACGGAACCCTGATGAGCGGCGCAGTCGCCTACTTCGCGCTGCTGTCGGTGACACCGCTGCTGCTGGTGGCGATCTTGGTGGCCGGTGTCGTGACCGATCGGCAGGCCGCGCGTGACCAGATGCTCCGCGGCTTGGCCGTGTACGTCGGCGCGCGGGGCACTGCCACGATCGCTTCGCTGCTCGACAACGTGCGCGCCCACCACACCAGCCCTCTGGCGACGACGCTCGGAGCCGCCGTGTTGGTGTATGGCTCAACGCGGCTGTTCACGCAGATGCAGCGTGCCCTGAATCTGCTGTGGGGTGTCGAGGCCATCAGTGGAAAGGACCTGCGCGGCAAGGCCTGGAGGCAGGTGCGCAAGCGCGGTCTCGCTTTCTTCATGGTCGTCGCGTGCGGCGCGTTTCTCGTGGTCTCCGTGCTCGTGCACGCCGCGCTCACCGCTGCGGAAGACATCCCTGGCGTCCGGCTCGCCGCGCAGTGGCACTTCCTGGATCACTCCGTGTCGTTTGGCGTGCTCGCCTGCCTGTTCGCCGTGGTCTTCAGGCTCCTGCCCGATGTCCGGATCGCCTGGAGAGACTGCGCCGTCGGCGGTCTGCTCACTACTGTCCTATTCACGCTCGGCAAGACTGTCGTGGGGCTGTACTTGGGCCACACGAGCCTGCAGTCGCTGTTTGGCGCCGCTGGTTCGGTCGTGATGCTCGTGCTCTGGGCCTATTACTGCGCCCAAGTCTTCTTCTTCGGTGCATCGATGACCGTGACGTGGGCCGAGCTCCGCGGCCGCCCCCCCGTTCCCACCGACCAGGCCGTCCTGCAGCCTTCGATCGACGACGACGACCCTGGTTGAGCCCTTCGGGCGGAGGCGATCACCTGTCATGCCAAGCCGAATCCGGCGGGACAGCGGCGGCGCCGTGCGCTACGGTGCGCCTCACGGCCGCGTATTCGTCGAGCTGGCTGTCATGGAGTTGGAGCAGCGGTCTCGCGCGGAGAAGGAGCGCCCCAGGCGCGCTCGTGCAGCAGTCCTGCCCTCGTACCCGCGCCGCCGACCAAGCTCCCCGAAGGATCGAGTGATGCTCTACCACGTCGTCGAGTCCCCTGTCGGTCCGTTGCTCCTTCGCTCCGATGGCACGGCGCTTTGCGCGATCGAGTTTCTCGACGAGCCCTTCGTTGCCCCCACGCACTGGGGCCATGCGCCCCAGGCTTTTTCGCCGTGGACGAGCGCGCTCGCCTCGTACTTCGACGGAGGGTGTCCGTCGTTCGACGGGCCCTTGTCCATGAAGGGAACCGAGTTTCAGCAGCGCGTTTGGCGCGAGTTGCGCCGTATTCCGTACGGCGTCACCGTGAGCTACGGCGAGCTCGCCCGGCGCCTCGGCGATCCGAAAGCCGTCAGGGCGGTGGGCATGGCGAACGGGCGCAATCCGATCCCGATCATCGTTCCCTGTCATCGCGTCATCGGCGCCGACGGCAGCTTAATCGGTTATGGCGGCGGTCTGCAGCGCAAGCAGGCACTGCTTCGACTCGAGGGAGCGCTGCTTCCCGAGCGCTGATTCTCGCTCATGCCACGAGCCTTCCCGGCTGGGCGTCGGGCACGCCACGCATGTGACGATCTGCTCACGCACTGGTGCGTCGTCACGCCGCCATGCTGTCTCCTCCAGCGCCTCGCCCGCCCTGTGGCGCTCGACGCCGCACCCCGCCCGGTTCCCAACCGACCTCTGGCCACCGTCCCCCGCGTTCGGCTAGGCTGCGTGCACGAACCCGCATCGCGATCTCCCTTTCCGTCTCTCGAGCGCCGGCGTCACCCACACCGGAAGCGTGCGCGACCACAACGAGGACGTCATCCTCGTTCGGGACGATCTGCAGCTGTACGCTGTCGCCGACGGCGCTGGGGGACACAACGCCGGCGAGGTCGCTTCCGCACTCGCTGTTCGGTCCGCATCCAACTACATCGGCGCCACGGTCCGCCACGCCTGGGCACAGCCCGTGCTCGATCGGTTCGGCGTTCACCACGGCGCGCGCCGCCTCGCTGCCGCAATCCGCAAGGCCAACAAGGACGTCTTCCAGATCTCCCACTCGTCGGCCGAGTACCGCAACATGGTCACCACGATGGTGGCCATGCTGTTCTCGCCCCGCCACGGTTTGGTGCACGTCGCGCACGTGGGCGACAGCCGCTGCTACCGAATGCGCTGCGACGTCATCGAGCAGGTGACCACGGACCATTCGCTCTTGATGGAGATGCTCGAACGCGAGCCGGACGTCGACGACGCCTTCCTCGCGAAAATGCCCCGCAACGTGGTGACGCGCGCGCTCGGGCTCGAAGAGCATCCACGGGTGTCGTTCCGCTCCCTGCCGGCCTTGCCCGGCGATCGGTTCCTGGTCTGCTCCGACGGGCTTAGTGGCATGGTGCCCTTCGACGATCTCGAGCTCGCGCTGGCCGCGCCGACCTCGCCCCGGGAGACTGCCGAGTCTCTCATCGAGTTGGCGATTGCAGGAGGAGGGCGTGACAACGTGAGCGCCGTCGTGGTCGACGTGATCTCCCGTGCTGACTCGCCGGGGCTCGACGAAGAGCCGCCCCCGTCCGTGGTCGCGCTCGCCAAGATCGACTCCCTGCCGCCCGAGGTCGAGGTGCAGGAGAACGACATGCCCTTCGACGACGAAGTGCTCGATCGGCTCCAGCGGATGGACGACCTCTCGCCCGAGATGGCCCAAGCCCTGCAAGATCTCGTCCGGCGCAAAGGCTGACCGGCGCGCGTGCGACGTCGGTCGCGTTGTTGTACAACCGAACGACTTCCGTGTCCGACCCGTCCTCCACGGCCCCGACGCGCCCGCAGCCGCCCCGCCTCTCCTCCAAGCTCCGGCTCGCGCGACGCCTGCTCCCCGACCCGTTGTGGGTCGTCACGCTGTTCATCGCTCCCACGATCGTCGCTGTCGTCACCGACTTGCTCATCCGCGGACCCGTCATCGCTCAGATGCGTCCCATCGACTGGATGAACTATGTCGGCTCGACATCCATCGCCTGCAGCTTCTGGGTTGCCGTGCTCTGGGCGCTGGCTCGCCTCTCGCTACTCGACGGCCCCAGATGGCGTCGCGTCGGCATGGCGCTGTACGCCAGCGGCTTCTTGCTCGTCGTGGCGCCGATCGCGCTGCTCTCCGATGGCGGGCAGCCGCTGTACTACGAAGTCTTTCGAAGCTACATGACCCGCGACACGTTGCGCCTGGGCCTCGCCATGCAGGGCACCGTCGCGGCTTGGCTCTCCGACTGGTCCTGGCGCGTCGTTCCCATCTCCTTCGCCGTCCTCGCCGGCGTCTCCGCACTCGCCTGGGCCGTCCGTCGCACGGCTCCTGCCGTGCGCCAAGCGTTGCCCGTGCTCCCGATCGCCCTGTTCCTCCTGGCGGTGATCACGCTCGCCAAGGACGCCGTCGAGACCCGCGCACACCAGGCCGCTTCGCCCGATACCTGCCTGCTGCACGGCATCATGGGGCTGGTGCGTGACAAGTGGCTCTTCGACAAGGGCGTGCCCCGCGGCGTCACCGTCCGCCAACCGCTGCCCGTTCCCCCACTCGATGCCCCCGCCAGGCGCCGCAACGTGCTTCTCATCCTCACCGAGAGCGTGCGGGCCGATGTCCTGTGCTCCCAGAGGGGCGCCGGCTGCTCCGCGCGATTCCTCGACGATGTCATCCCCGACCGCTTGGGGCTTCTCCGGATGACCACGCAATCGCCCTCGACCTTCAGCGCTTGCATGATGATCTGGACAGGGCTCGGACCGGATGCCGACATGCGCACCTGCCACCAGGCTCCGTTCCTCTGGGAGGTCGCCCGCGCGCTGGGTTATGACACGGCCTACATCAGCGCCCAGAATCCCCGCTATCAGGACTTCGGCGCCTATACGACGGTTTCCGGCGCGGTCACGCGGGTCACCGGCGTGGAGTTGGGCGGCATGGAGCAAGCCCACCTCGGTGCTCCCGACGAGCGCGCCACCGCTCGGCTCGTGGACTGGGCCCGCAACGCTCACGAGCCCTGGTTCGCCGTGCTCCACTTGTCCAACACGCATTGGCCTTATCGCACGGCGCCAGAGCTCCAACCCTACGCGCCGCACTCCGACGAAGTCCCGGGCGACGACGTCACCCCCTACTGGAACCAATACCGCAATAGCGTCCTGCTCCAGGAGCGCACGCTGGCGCAGTTCTACGAGTCGCTCGAGGCCCTGCCGTCCTGGGACCGCACCATGACGCTGTTCCTGTCCGATCACGGTGAGCAATTCCGCGAGCACGGGCGGCTCTACCACATCAACGACATGTTCGAGGAAGAGGTGCGCGTGCCCGCCTTCGTGGCCGCAGGCTCCTCCGCGTTGAGCGACGACGAGCGCGCTGCGCTGCGCGCCAATCGCGATCGCCGCATCTACTCGCAGGACGTGAACGCCACGCTGCTCGACGCCCTCGGCGTGCTCGATCAGAGGTCGAGAATGCCTTTTGCAGATCGCCTGACAGGACGTTCCGCGCTACGCCCCCTCGGGGCCCGCGAGCCGATCGTGGTGATGTCCACGACCACGGGCGTGTGGCAGGATCAGGATCCGGTCTACGGCGTCATGCGCGGCGAGGCGAAGCTGATGGGCGACGAGGCGCATCCGTGGGCGTGCTACCTGCTCCCGGGCGATCCGGCAGAGCGGCGTGCGCGGCCAGCCCAAGCGTGTGGCCCCTTGCTCGCCGCGGCTCGCCAGGCCTTTCCGTGGGTTCCGACGAAGTAGCGCCTTGCGCCGCTCTCGTCCGCAGTTGCTGGCAGGCCTTTGATGGATGCTCGGGGCAGGGCAGGGGATCAGTCGTAGTACTCGTTGCCCAGGTGGGTGATGAGCTCTTCGTTCATCATCCACCGCAGCGTGTTCTTGAGCTTCATCGACTGGATGAACAGGTCGTGCTCCGGATACAGGCCGGAGGCCGCCATGGGGCTCTTGAAGTAGAAGCTCAGCCACTCTTGGATCCCGTGGAACGAGCCGCGCTGCGCCAGATCCATGAACAGGGCCAGATCCAGGACGATCGGCGCCGCCAGAATCGAGTCGCGGCACAGGAAGTTGACCTTGATCTGCATCGGGTACCCCAGCCACCCGAAGATATCCAGGTTGTCCCACCCTTCCTTCGCGTCGCCCCGGGGCGGGTAGTACTCGATCCGCACCTTGTGGAAGATGTTCCCGTACAGATCGGGATACGTCTCGGGCTGCAGGATCGTGTGCAGCACGCCGAGCTTCGACACTTCCTTGGACTTGAACGACTCCGGGTCGTCGAGCACCTCGCCGTCGCGGTTGCCCAGGATGTTCGTCGAGAACCAGCCGCTCAAGCCCAGCATGCGCGCCTTGAGGCCCGGCGCCAGGATCGTCTTCATCAGGGTCTGGCCGGTCTTGAAGTCCTTGCCGGCGATCGGCACGCGCTGCTTGCGGGCGAGTTCCTGCACGGCGGGGAAGTCCACCGACAGATTCGGCGCGCCGTTCGCGTAGGGAACGCCTTCCTTCATGCACGCCCACGCATACAGCATCGAGTTGGAGATGGCCGGGTGGTTCTCCCGCAGCCCCTTCTCGAACGACTCGATCGTGGCATGCACCTCCTGCGGCTCGATGTAGACCTCCGTGGACCCGCACCAGACCGCCACCAGCCGCGCGCATCCGTGCTCCTCCTTGAAGCGACGGATGTCCTCGCGAATCTGCTCGACCATCTCCGCCTTGTTGGCGGCCTTCTTGACGTGCGTGCCGTGCAGGCGCTTGACGTACTCCGGATAGAACGCGCCCTTCATCGGACGAATCTTCTCGAGCTCGTCGCGCACCGCGTCGATGTGGCGTCGCTCGAGCACCTGGGCCTTGCAGGCCGCCTCATAGGCCGAGTCGTCGAAGATGTCCCAGCCGCCGAACACGAGGTTGTCGAGCGGCGCGAGGGGAACGAAGTCGCGGATGTAGGGCGAGCGGTTGTCGGTCCGCTTGCCGAGCCGGATCGTGCCGAGCTGCGTGAGCGAGCCGAACGGCTTCGCGATCCCCTTGCGTGCCAGCATGCAACCCGCGATGAACGTGGTGGCGACAGCGCCCATGCCGGGCAGCAGCACGCCGAGCTTGCCCTCGGCGGGACGAACGGTGACGGGTTTCTTCACGGTGTGTTCTCCAGGGTCAAAAGTTGCCGGGCATCGCGGCTAGGGTCGCATGCTTGCGGCGAACCTCCGCTACTAGCAACATGAGTGCCGCTGGGCAAGGCATGCGCCCGGTTCGCAACGGTCCCGGGTTGGCGGCGCGGCCCGGAACGTGTAATCGGGCCGCGAGTATGAGCCTCCTCGCCGGCTACCGTGCCTCCCTCAAGCCGCTCGACGTCGAAGAGCCGATCGACGTGTTCGTGCATCGGCCACTCGGCTACGTGTTCGCCAGGCTCGCGTTCCCCACGCCCTTGTCGCCCGACGTCGTCACGCTCATGTCGATCTTCGCCGGCATCGCGGCCGGGGTGTGCGTCGTCGTCGAGTTCCGGTTCCACATGCAGGTCGGCGGATTGCTGCTGTTTGCCTCTGCGGTTCTCGACTGCGCCGACGGTCAGCTCGCCCGCATGCGCAAGAGCTCCTCGCCGTTCGGCCGCATGATCGACGGGGTGGCGGACCTGATCACGACCTCGGCTGCGGTGCCTGCCGCGCTTTGGGCGCTGTGGCGGATGTACGACAGTCCGCCGTGGCTCGGCGGCACGGTGGTCGCGCTCGGCACGCTCACGGTGGTGACCAGCTCGTTTCACACCACGATGTACGACCACTACAAGAACGTTTTCGTGCGACTGACCAGCAGCCAATACAAGGAGGGCGAGGACTACGAGACGGCCCTGGACCGATGGCAGGCCACGCACCGCGAGCTGTCCTGGTGGAAGCGCATGGCGTGGCGCATCTACCTCTTCTACATCAAGAGCGGCGCCGACTTCGTCCACAAGTTCGATCCGTACACCAGCGCCCGCATCAACCTCTTTCCCGCCTACGACCCACGCCTCGCCGCCATCTACAAGAAACACGTCGGCCCCGTCATGCGCGTTTGGCGCAGCGTCATGGGCTTCGGGTCCATGATCTTCGGCCTCGCACTGTTCCTGGCCCTCGAACGTCCCGACATCTACCTCGCCATCCGCTTGCTCTTGCTCAACGGCGTTTTCTACCTTTACCTGCGTCCTCACCAGCGTCGTGCATCGAAGGCCGCGTTCGAGGAGATGGACCTGCACCTCCCCGACCAGGCCAAGGAGAAGCACTCTCCCGCATGAACCACCCCCATCCTGTCCCGGCCGATGTCGCCGTCATCCTCGTCGCCGGTGTCGGCGAGCGCCTGCGCCCCCTGACCGAGGACCGTCCCAAAGCCCTCGTGCCCGTCGGTGACGAGACGTTGCTCGGGCGCACCATCCGCTTGCTCGTCGACCACGGCGTGGGCGAGCTCATCCTCGCGACCGGATATCGAGAAGACGCCGTTCGCGCGGCCACGCAAGGGCTACCCGTGCCCGTGCACTACTGTCCCAATCCGGCGTATGCGACCACCCAGAACGGCATGTCGCTCCTCGAGTGCGAGCAGGCCGTCGCAGGCCGATCCTTCTATAAGCTCGACGGCGATCTGCTCTTCCGCCCCGAGGTGCTCGACAGGCTGGACCAATGCCCGGCTCCTCTGGCCGTGGCCGTGGACAAGGCCGCGCGCCTGGGCCAGGAAGAGATGAAGGTCCGGTTGGACGGCGCGGGGCCTCGGATCGCCTCCTTCGGAAAGCACCTCGAGCCGTCGTCGTGCGCCGGTGAGAGCATTGGGCTCGAGCGTGTCAGCGGCGTCGCGGTGTTGCGTCTGTTTCACGGTCTGCGGGCGGCCCAGCAAGCGGGGGAAACGCACCTGTACTACGAAGACGTCTACGCGCGGCTGATCGACAAGGGGCAGGAGGCCGAGGCGGTGGACGTGTCTGACCTGCCCTGGGCGGAGGTCGACACGCGCGAGGACTTGGCTCACGCGAGGGCGATGGTGGTTGCCGGGAGACTGTAAGTCGGCTGCCGAAGTGCGAACGAAAGGTGGCACTTCGACTTGGCACCGCGGTTGCTGCGTGGAGCAGCGGAGTCAGTGCAAGACGAGGCAAACAGCGCATGGTCCAGTGACCGCTTTGGTGTCTCGCCAGCGTGACCGACCCGACCGCCCGCAGACGACGAAGCCGTGACACGACAGCAAGCGAGCCACCTGTGGCTTTCCTGCAACAGGGTGTCGTGCGTCGGCGACAGGTCTAAGGCCGTGACAAGACAGCAGAAGTTCAGCAGGAAAGATGTCCTTTTTCCCGGCGTCGTGCTACAGGGCGGCCGCGATAGCAACCGAGCTTAGGTCCAGAGGTCTGAACATGGGTCAACGTGGTCCGAAAAGGGCAGTCATCCTAGCAGCCGGCATGGGTTCGCGGTTGGTTGCCCATGATTCGAGCCCCAAGCCTCTCAAGCCAGTGGCTGGCGTTCCGCTGCTGGTTCGCATCCTGCGCACGCTGCAAGGTGAAGGCATCCGGGACGCCGTCATCGTGACCGGTCACCGGGGCGACGAAATCAAGAGAACCCTTCTCGCAGAGCCGTCCCTCGGCCTGCACTTGTACTTCGTCCAAAACGACGAGTTCGACCGCAAGAATGGCGTGTCGCTGCTCCAGGCGGCGCCGTACATCCACGGTGACTGCCTGCTGTCGATGGCCGACCACCTCTACTCGCCCGACCTGGTCCGCCGGCTGCGCCAATTCGAGCTTCCCGCAGGCCACTGCGTTCTCGGCGTCGACCGCGACGTCGAGCGTTGCTTCGACCTGGAAGACGCCACCAAGGTGCGCGTCAACGGCTCGCGCATCGAGGGCATCGGCAAGGACCTGGCCGACTACGACGCCATCGACACCGGCGTGTTCCGGATCAACGCCGACCTGGTGCAGGAGCTCGCGCGCATCTACCAGGCGAGCGGCGACTGCTCGTTGTCCGATGGCGTCCGCGCGCTCGCTCAGCGCGACCGGTTCCTGGTGTGCGACGTGGGCGACGCCCGGTGGATCGATGTCGACACGCCGCAGGCGCTGCAGCGGGCCGAGGCGATGATTCGCGTTTTCGGAGACACCCTGGGCGACGAGCCGGGCACCTCGAACATTCCGATCGACCCCGAGGCGATGGAGCAGTTCGCCCCCTCGTGGGTCCGAGCGGTTCAGCCGTACAACGAGGAGCACTTCGACCTCGCCGCGTCGCGTCCGGGCGTGGTGCGCATGATGTCCAACGAGAGCCCGTTCCCGCCCAGCGAACGTGTGCTTCGTGCCGTCTTGGATGCCGCCCGCAATGCTCACCTGTATCCGAACGGCTCGCGCACGCTGCGCGAGCGCCTCGGTGCCAGGGAGGGATTCGACTCCGAGTACGTCTCGCTCGGCAATGGCTCGACGGAGCTCATCGATCTGGTCATCCGCACTTTCGTGGGCCCGGGCGAGGAGGTGCTGCTCAGCGTGCCCACCTTCTCGATGTACGAGGCTCGCACCCGCGCCATCGGCGGCGTACCCGTGATGGTCCCCATGACGGAAGACAACGACTTCGATATCCACGGTATCGTTGCCGCCGTCACCGAGCGCACCAAGCTGGTCTTCCTCTGCACGCCCAACAACCCCACCGGCAACAAGCTCGACGAAGCCTCGGTGCGGCGCATCTTGGGGCTCGGGCTGCCCACCGTCATCGACGAGGCCTACCACGAGTTTGCCGAGAAGCCCGAATCGCTGAGCCATCTGCTGAGCGAGTTCCCCAACGCCATCGTGCTGCGCACCTTCTCCAAGGCTTTCGGCCTTGCGGGCCTGCGTCTCGGCTATTCCCTCTCTCACCCGGTCGTGACCCGGCTCCTGGGGCGCTTGAAGCTCCCTTGGAACGTCAACACCATGACCATTGCGGCAGCCATGGCAGCGCTCGACGACATGGAGGAGTTCGAGGCCCGACGCCGTCGCCTCATCGACGGTCGCAACTGGCTCGTGCGGGAACTCTCCGCGATCCCGGGCATCGAGGCCATTCCCTCCGACGGCAACTTCGTGCTCATGGACACGACGCGCGTGGGGGTGACGGCGCAGGGCTTCGTCGATGCGATGCTCGCGCAGGGCGTTTTGATCCGCTCGCTCAACGTGCACCATGCGTCGCGCACCTTCGTTCGCATCACGGTGGGTGACGAAGCCCAGAACCGCCGCTGTGTCGATGCGGTTCGCCATGTCGTGATGCGCGCGCTGGCAGTCGACGCTCCCCAGCAGGAGCTCGGTCTCGCGGCCGGCATGCTTCCCTCCTGACCGCGTTTGCGGGCTCTAGGAGCCTGCAGGTGGCGTCGTTCTCGCGTCTGCGACCAGCGCGCTTGCTCGTGCTAGGCTGCTCGCGTGCGATCCCGTCTGGTTCCTGCTGCGCTCCTTGCCCTGCTGCTCGCGACCTCCACGGCGCAGGCCTACCTGTGGCCCACCGTGCCCGACCAGGTGGCGCGTGGCCTGGCGGACGATGACGTCACCGCGCGGCGATCGGCGGCAGCACAGCTCCACGAGCTCCCGCTGCAAGCGGCCACTCCGTTGATCGCCACCGCCCTCGAGGATCCCGACACCGAGGTCCGCCTCCATGCGGCGCGCGCGGGCGTGCAGTTGCACATGCCCGGCGTTTCCGAGCGCATCCTCGCTTGGTTGAGCGAGACCGATCCGAGGCTTCGGCTTGCGGCCTGCGAGCTCGTTCGATCCATGCCGTCGTCGCACTCGGTCGCTCCCCTGTCGCGCGTGCTCGGCGATGCAAACGCCGACGTGCGCCTGGCCGCCGCCACCACCTTGGGAATTCTCGGAGATCCAGAGGCGGTTCCCTCGTTGCTCGGGCACCTCGACGATCCCAACCCGGAAGCCAGAACCGCTATCGTCGTCGCCTTGGGGCGGATCGGCGACCCGCGGGCGGTCGTTCCACTGCTCGGCAAGGCGCAGGACGCGTCGCCCGATGTGCGGCGTATGACCGTGCGGGTGCTCGGTGATCTGGGCGACGTGCGCGCTTCGAGTGCGCTGCTGCTCGCGCTGCGAGACAGGATGCAAGCCGTACGGGTCGAGGCCATCGAATCGCTCGGCCGTCTGCGCGCGCAAGAGGCGGTTGCTGCGCTGTCGCCCCTCGCGCTCGACCGCACGGCGTTGCCCGTTCGAAACGCCGCGGTCATGGCCCTTGCTCGGGTCGGCTCGCCCCAGGCCCTCGACGCGCTCATCGCAGCGCTCGAGGCCGACGACCCGTCGACCGACCGATCGCCGGTGCGCCAGGCGCTGGTGCGCTTCGGGGCGGGCGCGGTGCCGCGTCTGACCGACGCGGTCCGATCGTCGACATCGCAGGCACTCGTTGCGGGAGCGTGCTTGGTGCTGGGCGAGGTGCATGCGCCCGGCGCGGCAGCGATCGTGGTGGATGCCGTGCAGCGTGGGCAGGTCCCCGCACGAACCGGGCTGCGCGCGCTCGCCTCCCTCGGCGATGCGTCCGCGCTGCCGTTCGTCCTCGAGATGCTCGATCAGCCGTCGGCGCCCGTTCGCCGCAGTGCGATGGACGCGGCTGCCTCCATGCTCGACCCGTCGCGGCCCGATGGGCGCGCCGTGGATCCCATTGCGGCACGGCTTCGCGACGTCCGGCTTTCCACCGACGAACGCGTGGCACTCGCCGGGTTGCTCGGCAGGACGGGGGCTCCGCGTGCCGCGGCGTTGCTCATGGAGTTGGCGCGATCCAAGGATAGGGCGCTGGCGCTCGCCGCGCTCGAGGCGCTCGGCAGTGTTGGCCAGGCCGGGCAGGATGCTTTGCTGGTCGAGTCCCTCGGAGACGAGGACCCGAACGTTCGGCTTGCGGCCGCGATGGCTCTGGCGCGCGTCGCTGCGCCTTCGACCGCCGCGTTGCTGCTCGATCGGCTCGTCCAGGCGTCGGAGCAGGATCGCGCTTCGATCGGCATTGCGTTGTCGGGTGCGATGGCTGCGAGCCGGGACGACGCGGTTGCGGGCCGCGCTGCGGACTTGTTGGACGTGGTTCGGGAGTCCACTCGGGATGTCCTCATCGAAGGTCTTGGGCGCTCCGTCTCTACGGCTGCGGGACGGCGGCTCGCCTTGCTGGCCGACACGTCCGTGTCGGCCGACGATCGCCGCAAGATTGCGGAGGCTCTCGCCGGCCATCCGGACCAGCTGCCAGCTCTTCGCAGACTCGCTGGCGACAGCGACCCGTCGGTGCAGGCCAATGCCGTCTGGTCCCTTGGCGAGGTAGGGCAGGAGGCGGACGCCGCGCTTCTCGTTTCGCTGATGCGGCACCGCGACGTCGCCGTCGCGGGCAACGCCGTGGCGGCTCTTGCGCGGCTCATCCGGGCAGGCAAGCTCTCGGACACGGGGGCGCTCTGCCCTGCTTTGGACGACGCGCGATCGTATGTTCGGGCGAACGCCCTCGCGGCGCTCGCGATGACCGGCCACAGGTGTGGCGACGGGGCGCGCGAACGCGCGATGCTGCTGTCCGACCCGTCGGCGACCGTCAGGGCCAAGGCCGCCCAGGCCGTGCGCGCCGTACCTGCCGGCGATGGGGCCGCCGACCGCAGGATGCTCCGCCGCTGCGCCATGGATGACCGCAACGGGATGGTCGCCTCGATGTGCAACGACGCCGCCGCCGCGCCGACGGGCGTCGCCCCCGACACGGAGCCGGTGGTGGTATTCGTAGTTCCCGACGGGTCGACCTCGCCTGTGGCGAGACTGCCATTCGCCTTGGTGCTGGCGGACGGGCTGATGCGTCTGGGCCTGGCCGACCGGCGAGGCGCTGTGTTCGAGGCGCGAGCGCCACGCGGCCGGGTCGAGCTGGCCGTGCCGGCGACCCTGGCTAGGTAGGGCGGGACTCCGGGGCTGGCGTCGGTGCGTTTTCTGGTTGACCGAAGCGGCATTGCCGCGACGCGTCGTAGTCGTCTCGGTTCTCTCTGCCCAGCCGTCGGCCTGATGTGCTTGCACACACCGGCTTCTCGCTGTATCTTGCCGTCCGCACACACTGGGTGGACCGCTGTCGGGCTCCCAAAAGAGCCCGCTTTTTTTTGTGGTCCCACGTGACGGCCTCGGTGTGCTGCTCGGGGTCCCCGGGATCCACGACGGCGCGGTGCCATGGCCGACGCAGGCGGAGAAGTTTTGAGCGAACCGAGAGAAGAACAACCCACCCCACGATCGACCGAGCGAGAGAGCCTCGAGGCGGTCGTGCGTCCCGTGCTTCAGGCGCACGGCGTGGAGCTGTTCGATCTGGTGCTTCACCGCGAGCGTGCCGGCTGGGTGCTGCGCGTGGTGATCGACGTGCTCGACGTTCCAGGGCAACCCGCCAGCGTGACCGTCGACCAATGCGCCGACGTGTCGCGCGACTTGTCGACCGCACTCGATCTGGCCGACCTGCTCGACCATGCCTACACCCTCGAGGTGTCGTCGCCAGGCTTGGAGCGTCCCCTGCGCACGCTTCGGGACTTCGCGCGATTCGAGGGCAAGCTGGCGAAGCTCTGGCTGGCCGGCGCCAGCGGCTCACGAGCCACCGTGCTGCAGGCGCGTTTGCGCGGCACTCGCGACCAGTTCGTGGTGCTCGAGACCGACGGCGCGGCGACGCGCGACGTAGCGTTCGACGACATCAACAAAGCCCAACTCGTTTTCGAGAGCCCTGCCCGGACCAAGGACAAGGCCAGGAACCCGAAGCGCCGCTCCAAGGAGCGTCGCTGACAACGACGGAGTACCACGCAAGATGGCATCGCCCCCTACCTCTGCAGCAACCGACTTGAACCTTGGGACGGTCATCGACCAGGTCGCCAAGGAAAAGGGGATCGAACGCCAGGTCCTGGTTGAATCGATCGAAGCCGCCATCCACAAGGCCGCTCAGAGTGCATTCGGCGCGACCCGCGAGCTCGAGGCCCGGTTCAACGAGGAGTCCGGCCAGGTCGACCTGTTCCAGTACATGGCCGTGGTCGAGACGGTGACGGAGCCCGAACGGGAGATCTCGCTCGAGGACGCGCAGCGGTTCGGTCTCGAGGCCGAGGTGGGTGAGGAGCTCGGCTTCCAGGTGTTCTGGCGCAAGGAAGACGAAGACAAGGCCAGGCACCAGGACGAGCAGTTCGGTGACCTGCTCAAGCTCAAGCAGGCGCGCTCCACGTTCGGCCGAATCGCAGCCCAGGCCGCCAAGCAGGTTCTGCTGCAGCGCGTTCGCGACGCCGAGCGCGACATCATCTACGGCGAGTACAAGGACCGAAAGGGCGAGCTCATCCGCGGCATCGTTCGCCGCTTCGAGAAGGGCAACAACATCATCGTCGACCTGGGCAAGACCGAGGGCATCCTTCCCTTCAAGGAGCAGACCCCTCGCGAAACCTACCGCCCGGGAGACCGCATCGTCGCCTACGTCAAGGGCAACGACGCCCAGGCCAAGGGCCCGCAGATCATCCTCTCCCGCGCCGATCCCAAGCTCGTCGAGAAGCTGTTCGAAGCCGAGGTCCCCGAAATCTACGAAGGCATCGTCCGCATCGTGGCGGTCGCCCGCGAAGCCGGTTCCCGATCCAAGATCGCCGTCACCTCCCGCGATGCCGACGTCGATCCCGTGGGTGCTTGCGTCGGCATGAAGGGCTCGCGCGTGCAGGCCGTCGTGCAGGAGCTCCGAGGCGAGAAGATCGACATCGTGCCGTTCGACCGCGACTCGGCCAGGTATGTCATCGCCGCCATCCAACCCGCCGAGGTCACCAAGGTGATCGTCGACGAGGCGGACGGCCGGATGGAGCTGGTGGTGCCGGACGAAAAGCTGTCGCTGGCCATCGGGCGCAAGGGGCAGAACGTACGGCTCGCTGCAGCGCTGACCAAGTGGAAGCTGGACATCATTAGCGAGTCCAAGTTCAAGCAGATCGAGGAAGAGGCGATGGCCGCCCTGCAGCAGATCGACATGGTCAGCGAACAAGTCGCCAAGTCGATGTACCGTCTGGGCTTCCGTTCCCTCGAGGAAGTCGCCGAAGCCAGTGTCGAGGAGCTTGCCGCCATTCCCCTGCTCGGGGGAGCCGAGGTGGCCACCAAGATCAAGGATTGCGCCGAGGAAACCATGGAGCGTCTGCGCCAGGAGCGCATCCGCACCGCGGCCGCGCGCCAGGAGCCGCTGTCCGAGCGCGAGCGCATGATGTTCATTCGCGGGATCGGACAACGCACCGTCACGCTGCTCGAAGACGCGGGCTACCGGACGGTGGAAGACATCCTGCGCGAAGACATCGACAAGTTGGCGATTCGCACGGGGCTGGGCATCAAGAAGGCGCGCACGATTCGCCAGGGCGCCCAGTTCTTCATCGAGAGCGAGCTCAAGGTCCTGGAAAACGCCCGGGCCGAGCGGCAGCGCGCAGCCGAAACCGAGCCCACGGACAAGTCGGAGTCGTGAGAACGCTGGCTCCTGGAGCCAGAGCCGTATAAGGACCGCGTCGGAATGGAATTGATGACCACGGAGCAGCGCACGAGCCCGCCACGCCGCCATGAGCGCACGTGCGTGGGCTGCGGGCGCCGTGACGCACCGGGCCACCTGGTGCGCGTGGTCGTGCGCGACGACGGTAGCTTGATCGCGGATGTGCGCGGCGGTGCGCCGGGGCGGGGCGCGCATGTACATCCTGCCTCGGAATGCATCGGGAGAGCCGCGAAGCGCGGTCTTGCGCGATCATTCCGCTGCGCTGTCCAGATCGAGCCGCGCGTGCTGGCCGATGCCATCGTGCAGGCCGCGCATGCCCGGGCTGGCGAAATGATCTCGCTCGCCTTGCTCAGCGGGCAGGCCGTTGTCGAACGCGAGCGGATCCTGCTCGATCTCTCGCGTGGCGCGTTGTCCACCGTCGTCATCGCCCTCGATGCCCCGAAGGAGGCCCTGCTGGGCGGCCTCGCCAGGGCCATCGCCGAGGGCAACGCAGTGGCGTGGGGTACTTGCGCATCGCTCGGCGCTCTTGGCCGTCGGGAGCCTGTTGCGGTGCTTGGGATTCGAAGCAGTACGCTGGGCGATGCAATCGTCCAAGCGTGTCGTGTCGCGGATGGTGCGCGGACGGGTGCGGAGGTTCGATGAAGAAGGTCCGGGTCTATGAGATCGCCAAGCAGCTCAATGTCGACCAGAAGACTCTGGTCGCGCTGCTGCAGTCTCTCGGCTACGCCGAAGTCCGCAATCACATGAGTGCTGTGGACGAGGAAGCGATCGAGCGCGTCAAGCGCAACCTCGATCGGAACAAGACGCCTACGGTCGTCGAGCAGCGAATCGCGCCGACGGTGGTCAAGCGTCGCGCGGCGGCCACCAAGGCGGCAGCCGGATTGTCACGGCCGTCGAGCCCTTCGGTCGGCTCGTCTCCGCCGGCACCTGCACCGGCCACTGTGCAACCGGTTCGCGTGGCCCGTGCCGCGGCCGACTCGACGGCCGCGGAAGCACCCCAACCCTTGAAGCGTCCCTCGACGCTCAAGCGGGCTTCCGCCGTGCAAGCAGTGTCCCCACCGCCCGTGGAAGAGCCCGCCCCGGAGCCGGCTGTGCCCGAGCCCGTGCGGCCCGTCGAAGCCCCCCAGCCCGCGCCGGTCGTTGCGGAGGCCCTTGTGCCCGAGCCAGGGCCTGCTGTTTCTGCGCCGGAGCCCGAGTTGGTTTCGGAGCCTGAGCCGCCGGCACCCGCCACCATGCAAGAGGTAGCCCATGTCGAGGCCCCACCGGCCGCGATCGCGGAGCCTGTCGAGCCCGCGCGCGAGCAGCCGGCGCCTGCCCCGCCAGCCCCGATCGAGCCGCCGCAGCCCCCTACACCTGAGCCGGCCGCGCCGCCCGTTCGAGAAGAAGCCCCACCTGTCGAGGCTGCGCCCGAAGTGACACACCGCGCGCCTGCCCCCGCCCCGCCGCGGCCGATCCCCTCGCAGCCGCCGCGTACGGGCATCGAGACGTGGGCCGGCCGGCCGGGCGTACCCATGCGTCAGCCGCCGGCTCCCCGCCCCCAGGCTGCGCCCGTGCCTCGTCGTGTCCAGTATGACCCCCGCGCCGTCGCCGCCGCCGGCAAGCCGGACCAGCGCGGCCAGGCTGGTGCCCGAAACAAGATGTGGGGAGGCAGGGGTAGGCAGCGCCCGGCTCCGGGCCAGCAGCCGCTCAAGAAGGCCGCGATGCCCTCCACCAAGGAGATGTCCGACCACAAGAAGGTCATCAAGATCGAGGAGAACATCTCCCTGCAGACCCTGGCGCAGCGCATGAGCCTCAAGGCTACCGAGGTGCTCATGAAGCTCCTGTCGATGGGCATGCCCGGCGTGAACATCAACTCCACGCTCGACGCCGACACCGCCAAGCTCGTCGCGTCCGAGTTCGGCTGGGGAGTCGAAGACGTCGCGATCTCCGAGGAGGAGGCCCTGGGCCTCGCACGCGGCGACGAGGAGGAGTCCGACGAGGGCTCCACCATCATCCGTCCCCCCATCGTCACGGTCATGGGCCACGTCGACCACGGCAAGACCTCGCTCCTCGACCAGATCCGCAAGGCCAACGTTGCCGCGAGCGAGGCGGGTGGAATCACCCAGCACATCGGCGCCTACAAGGTCAACACGCCGCGCGGGCAGATCTGCTTCCTCGACACGCCGGGACACGCGGCCTTCACGCAGATGCGAGCGCGCGGTGCTCAGGTCACGGACCTGGTCATCCTCGTGGTGGCCGCCGACGACGGCGTCATGCCGCAGACGCGCGAGGCCGTGAACCACGCGCGCGCCGCGAAGGTGCCCATCATCGTTGCCGTCAACAAGATCGACAAGCCCGGCGCCCAACCCGAACGCATTCGACGCGAGCTGGCCGAGATGGACCTCGTCTCCGAGGAATGGGGCGGCGAGACTATCTACTGCGACGTGTCCGCAAAGACGCGCGAAGGGATCGACTCGCTGCTCGAGATGACCGCGCTGCAGGCCGAGATTCTCGAGCTGCGCGCCAATCCGTCCCGCCCGGCGGTCGGCACCGTGCTCGAGGCGCTCCTCGACCGCGGCCGCGGCCCGGTCGCGCGCGTCGTCATCACCGACGGTACTCTGCACACGGGTGACGTCGTGCTGGCGGGCGCCGCCTGGGGCAAGGTGCGTGCGATGACCGACGACCGAGGCCGTCAGGTCGCCGAGGCTGGCCCTTCCACACCCGTCGAGATTCTCGGACTATCCGAGGTCCCCAGCGCCGGTGACCCGATCCATGTGGTCAAGGATCCGAAGAAGGCGCAGGAGGTTGCGCTCAGCAGGAAGTCCAAGCTGTCGCGCAGCCTCATCCCGGCCAGCGCCAAGGTGACCCTCGAAGACCTCGCCAAGCGCATCGCCACCGAGGACCAGCTCGAGCTCCGGCTCATCATCAAGGCCGACGTTCAGGGATCGGTGGAGGCTCTGGCCGAATCTCTCGCCGCCTTGACGGGAGACAAGGTCCGCGTCGCCATCATCCACGCTGCCGTAGGCGGCATCACCGAAGGCGACGTCAACCTCGCGGTCGCCTCCAAGGCCATCATCGTGGGCTTCAATGTTCGGCCCGCGGGCAAGGCCGGCGCTGTGGCCGAGGCCGAGGGCATCGAGATCCGC
Organism: Myxococcales bacterium; assembly: GCA_021847645.1. Taxonomy (GTDB): domain Bacteria; phylum Myxococcota_A; class Polyangia; order Polyangiales; family Polyangiaceae; genus JAJZQG01. The sequence goes on along the minus strand of JAJZQG010000031.1, from coordinate 1,707 downwards.
CTCTACAACGTCATCTACAACGCCGTCGACGAGATCAAGAAGGCCATGGTCGGCATGATCGGGCCGACCATCGTCGAGAAGAGCCTGGGCCGCGCCGAGGTCCGTCAGACCTTCCACATCGTCAAGATCGGAACGGTCGCGGGATGCATCGTCAGCGACGGTACGCTGCGCAGAAATGCCAAGGTCCGTCTGGTGCGTGACGCCGTGCAGGTTTGGGAAGGCAAGCTCAGCGGTCTCAAGCGGTTCAAGGACGACGCCAAGGAAGTCGACAAGGGCTTCGAGTGCGGCGTCTCGCTCGAGGGCTACAACGACATCAAGGTCGGCGACATCATCGAGTGCTACGAAGAGCAGCAGGTGCAGGCAACGCTCTAGTACGCCGAGGCGCCCGCTGCTTCGCTTGCCACGGCCTGATCAGGCCCACATCTCCCCGAAAGCAACCCATGTTCGTCGGTGTCCAGCGCGTGGTGCTCCAAATCCCCGGCGCGCGGTCCCTCAAGGATCGTCGCCAGGTCGTCAAGAGTTTCAAGGAACGCGTCCAGGCACGGCTGCGCATCTCCGTCGCAGAGGTCGGCGACCTCGATAACCCCCGTGTGGCCACCGTCGCGATGGCCGTCGTCGCCAACGAAGCCTCCTTCTGCGACGAGGTGCTCGCACGCGCTGCCAGCATGGCCTCGACCTTGCCCGATGCCGTGCTCGCCGACCGTGCGACCGAGATCATTCCCTTCGGCCGTGCGGGCCATGGTCTGCAGGGTGGCATCGAGCAGCTGCGCTTGGATGACGACGAGCCGGGGCCCGGTGATGGTGAGCTCGACGACGAGGACGACGAAGATGGCACGAGGTGATACGACGCGTACGGCGCGTGTGGCGGAGCTGGTTCGGATCAAGGTTGCGAGCGCGCTCACGACCGCGTTCTCCGATCCCCGGCTCCAAGGCATTGTCGTGACACGCGTCGAGGTCACCGCGGATCTGCAGATCGCGCGCGTGTTCGTCCGTACGTCGGACTCCCACGACGAACAGGCGCGCGAGCAGATGATGCGCGGGCTCAAGGCCGCCTCGCCGAGACTGCGTCGAATGGTGGCTCAGGCGCTGGACCTGCGCCGTGCGCCCGAGCTCCGATTCCAGTTCGACAGCGGCATCGACGCGGCCGATCGAATCGAGGAGCTGCTCAGGGACATCAAGAGCGGGCGCTAACGCAGCGTCCGGGTCGAGCGGCGTGTTCGTGGGTCGCCAACGAGCGCCATGAGCATCGCGCGCGTCGCGGCAGCCTCGACGTCGGTGGGCTACTTGCACTTCATGCCGAACTGGGCCAGCGCGGAGTTGACGGCGGAGACGTTTCCCTGCCGCGCGTAGGATTCGCAAAGCGCGGCGGCTTGGATCATCGAGCCTGCTACCATGGGGTTGGGGTTCGACTTGGCGTTCTGCGCGAGCACCCGGCAGCAAGCCACCAGGTTGGACACGTACGGGCCGCCAGCCTTCGCGTCCACGCCTTCGTCCGCCGCGTCGGCGTCTTCCCCGGCGTCTTGCTCGACGACGAGCACCGTCGGTGGCTCCTGTGAGGGCGTCGCCGTGGCGGACGGCATGGGAGGAACGTCTTCGTCCTTCTGGCAGCCCTTGCACGACGCTGCAGACAGGGCTGCGGCGAAGGTTCCCAGGGCGATCGCGGCGGTGATTCTGTTCATGGCTTCTCCTGTCAGGTAGCCCGGGTGC
>JAJZQG010000030.1 GCA_021847645.1 Myxococcales bacterium | reverse complement strand
CCCCACACGCTCCCTCGGTCGCTTTCCCGGCCTCCGCGCCTCTGCGCCTCTGCGCCTCTGCGTTGACCTTTTCCCCCGACACGCTCCTAGGCGTACAAAGAAGGGAAGGCGAGGGGCGACGTCGCAGCTCCAGGGGCGACGTCGCAGCTCCAGGGGCGACGTCGCAGCTCCAGGGGCGACGTCGCAGCTCCAGGGGCGACGTCGCAGCTCCAGGGGCGAGGGTGGCGGCCGCTTGGAGCGAGACGGCCTTGATTTGCAGTGTCGAACGACGCCCCGCGTGCGCCGCACGGGCGTTGGGGGTGGCGACGTCGCAAGGCGTACGTCCGTTGCAGGAGGTGCAGAATGACAGACACCCCTTCGATGAAGACGTGCTGGGCTGCCCACGCTGCCACGCTCGTTTGCAACCGGTCGCCGTCATCCGGCGGCAGGATGTAGTCGACCGAATCTTGCAGCACCTGGCCTTGCCGCTCGCGCCCGCCGAGTTGACCCACCCCGACACCGTAGCGGTCGACGTCAGCGGTGAGCCTCGTCCAGACCGTCTCGCGGGTGTCGACCCGCAACCACCCGATGCCGTGCAGCGCGCCCCGCCGGTTGACTGGGACTGCGTGGATCCCCTGCGCGCCGCCGACCCACGCGCCGATCACATGGTGACGTCGACCCGGTCGACCGGCTCCTTGAAGTGCGACTTCACGATCGACTCGACGCGCATCTTGATGGCTGCTGCCTCTCCGGGTGGGGTGGAGGACAGACGCACGGATACGAAGACCTTCTTGCCTGAAGTCCCGGAAAAAGACCTGAATGCAACCTGCGCGTCTACGCCCAGCTCGGTCCGGATTGCGTTGCGGGTCGCGATTGACTCGGCAGACAGTTCCTTGAACTGCCCGCAGCCGGTCAACGCGATCGCAGCGACCAGAAGCGACGCCCAGCCAGTCTTCACAAGACCCGTTCTCATGCGAGGCAGGCTACCATAACGCGACGAGCGAATGCCTGGAAACCGTGGCTACTTCCTCCGTATGGACGTTACAGAGATGCCATTTCGCTTGCCACCTCCGTTCCGTGTCGCAGTGTCGCGCTACCTTCGGTGAATGCGCTCGAAACGACGCAGCAACTTCGAGCCAGACGCAGTACTCGTCCAACCTGACGCGCGGAGCATGGTGCGATCGTCGATGGCGCCGTCTTCGTGTGGCGAGCGACGGTCCCGACGTTCGTTGTCGCCCATCTTCGTGCTCGTCGGAGTGGCATTCGCCGAGCTTTTCGGCGTCTTGCCCGTCGGCGGATGCGGCAGCGACAAGACTCGCGCGACCAATGCCAGCAGCGTAGTCGGAGAGCTGACGTGGTGGCTTGCAGGGCCCATGGCGATGCGTGGGCTGCGCGCCGTCGAAGCTACGCGGCCCGCGGGAATCTCGACCCGCCTCTCCTGCCGCTGTCCAGGTCTCGCCTGGGTCGAGGTCCGAATCGGTGCGGTTCTCAACGCGGTACCGAGCGGACGCGCGCTTCGGTCAGCGTCCAGCTCGCCGGTTGTGCCGCCGCACTCCGGACGTCGAACAGCCCTGCCGCGCCGCACCACCCCACGCCCCGGCTGCGCGCGATCCGTTTTGCGACACGCGCGTCCTATGGCATGCTACGTGGCGTGTGGCTACCTGCCTTGAAGTGCGCTTGCGGGAGTACTTGGACGCTTTTCGCGGGCGGCGTGTTGACGTGCACCGGGGTCATCGGTTGTACCTCGCAGCCCGCGAGTGCCGGTAGTCCCGCTCCCACCTGTGATTGGCATTGCCGCTGCGCGACTGTGAGCGATGCCCCCGACGGCTCGGCGTACCCGCCAGCCGACCCGTCCACCGCTGCGATCAAGCAAGGACCGCAGGTCGTCTTTGCGATTCGGCGGTTGTTCCTCGGCGACACGAATCCGGATGGCACGGAATCGTCCGATGCGTGGAAGCAGTACGGCTATGACATCGACGGTATCGCCTCCTCGAGATGCACCACCAACCATTGCCGACCGCAGCCGGGCGGCAACGAAGCGAGCATCGAGACGGATGGGCGCGGCGGGACAGATAACTCGTTTGGGGAGAACCTGGTCCCGTTTTGGATTTCGTTAGCGGGCAATTTCAGCCAAGATGTGAATGACGCCATGGCGCGTGGCGCGCATACGCTGCTGTTTGCGATCGATCGGCTCGACGCGGGCTCCGACCTGTCTGGACTGACGGGTTCGCTGTACGAAGGCGCTCCCCTCGGCACCGCGCCGGCCTGGGACGGCAGCGATACCTGGCCCGTGTTTTGTGAGTACCTCGACAAGTGCCTGGCATCCGGCACGCCCACTCCGCCTGCCAACGCTTCGAAGATGATCTTCACTGGTGGCTACGTGCGAGATAACGTCCTTGTGATACATCCCCAAGGATACGTCGATATCGGCCTGAACTGGCTCCACGCTTGGTTCCCCTTGCGCTTGCATCACGTCGTCATCTCCATGCGCCTCGGGACCGAAGGCCAAGCGCCACGGACTGCGACCCAAGGCGTCATATCCGGCGTGATGGATACACAGGAGTACGTGACGCTCATCGATGACCATATTGAGGATTTCTGTCGCGCAATGCCCTCGTAGGTTTGCGATTACGCATGCTCGGGGCCCACGAAGGATTCCGTGCTCCAGCAGATCCGCGCTGCTTCCGATATCATGAACGACGGCACGCAGACCGCGGGCGCGACGTGCGATGGAATCTCTGTCGGGCTGGGCTTCGACGCCGTCGAAGTCAAGCTCGGACCGGCTGTGAACCAGCAGCCTGCCGAGGCGAATCCGTGCGGCAATTGATCGCAGGGCATGCGCATGTCGCGGTCGCCCGCCCGGTCTTGGTCCCCGGCGCCGACTACGACGTTTCCGCCGATGGGTTCGACGCAGTCGCCGCACGCGGCTTCCGCGAACACCCCGTCCGTGATCGCGGGAGCTTCTCGGCGCTTCCGCAGCGAGGATGTCATCGAACCCTTCGGCATCTGGCCTTGCCGCTCGCGCCCGCCGAGCTGACCCACCCCGACACCGTAGCGATCGACGTCAGCGGTGAGCCTCGTCCAGACTGGCTCGTGGGTGTCGACCCGCAACCACCAGACGCTGTGCAGCGCGCCCCGCATTCCTGGGAGCTGGCGGCTGACCCTTGAACGTTGCATGCTGCTCATTGACCAATCGGCTGCGCGCAACGGCTGCATGGGTCCGGGGCTGCGGGCGCTGCGGGCGGCAGCGCGGCTCGGCAAGCGCATCCTGAGCAGCGCCAGCGCTGCGACGGGCACGCAGATCTTCAATGGGGGACCGGGTGTTTTGCGACAGGGCCGAGCAGAGCCGCAGCGCGGGGAGCTGTCGAGACGCCACGGCTCGCCCTTCGACGACTGCCGACCGTGAGGACATGCACAGGCGGCGGATGCCGACCGAGCGACCCGCTTGCCGTGCGCCCCGCCGGACGACGGTGAGCGGCCGGAAGGCATCGCGTCTCACGCCGAGCTGTGGTAGTTGCCGCGCTGTGGGTCGTTTCCAGATACCGACCTTTCCTAACGGCCATGGCGCGGACTGCGTCATCGCGAGGTGCTGCGCTGGTGGGGCCACGCAAGTGACTGCCATGGATCTCGGACATGGTCAGGTGCAAACACGCGCGGCTTGTCTGCGCGGGCGAGCCGCTGTTGGCGGAACGAAACGATGACGACATCAGCCGACCATTCTTCCGTTGCCCCCAGGTTCGCCCTGCGTTGGAGCGTGGCACGTGCGCATCTGGCGCGTCATTGGGTCCTGTGGGTGCTCGCCCTTGCTTTCGTGGGACACCTGACCGTCGTCTGGGGAACCACCTACCTTCCGCTGGGCGACCTGGGCGGGCACGTCGAGTTGATGGACATCATGGCCAGGAGCTCGGACCCGCGGACGATCTACCCGGAGCTGTACGTCACGCGATCCCCGCTGACGGCAAACGGACTTTCGCTATGCCTGGCTGTCCTGTTGGCGCGCCTGATTGGCACGTTGAACGTGGCGAAGCTCCTGCTCACATGGTTCGTGATCGGGACACCGCTGTCTGCGCTTGCCCTGGCCCGGGCGTTCAAGCGTCCCGACTGGACTGCGCTGCTCGCCACTCCGCTGGTGTTTGGAGCGTTGTTGAACGTCGGTTTTCTCAACTTCATCGCCTCCCTGCCGTTCTTGCTCTTTGCGGTGGCCGTGGCGCGCAAGTTTGCGGCAGAAGGCGGACTCCGACGGGGACTGCTGCTCTTTCTTCTGCTGCAAGCCACCTATTTCGCGCACATCCTCGGTTATCTCATCGCGCTCGGCATGGTGGGCGCCGTGATGCTCGTCTTCGTGCCGGGGCTGCGCGCGTGGCGTCGGTGGCTGGCGTTGGTCGCCAGTACGCCGTTCTTCGCCGCGTGGTCCTACCAGCGTCTTCTCGCCGGTCAGGCCACGGAGGCGGGACGCACCATCCGAACGGCGGGGGGCGGGTTCGGCGCCGAGTTCCTTCCCTGGGACCGACGGCTCCAACTGACCCACGAATGGGGAATGCGCTTTTTCAAGGACAACGTCGACGAGGTCGCGTTTCTCCTGATGGTTGTCGTCTGGCTGCTTGCCATGGCGGCGACGGGACGCGACAGTGCTTCCAACGCGGGAGTGGCCGAGGCACAAGCTTCCTGGTGGAAGCGGATGGCAGCCGCGCTGCGCGAGTACGCCGTCGAGTGGATCACGCTCAGCTGCATGGCAGCGTTCTTTCTACTGCCTAACAACATCCGCGAAGTCAACATTCTGGCCGAGCGGGCCTGGTTCTTCACGCTCGTCTTTTTTGCGTTCTGGCCGAGGATTCAGCCGCGCTCCTGGCGATTCGGCGTGCTGATCGCGCCGCTGCTCGCCGTGGTTCTCGGCTATCCCTGGGTGGTGCACAGCAAGTTCCAGGAGTTCCAACGACGGTATGTCGGCGGGCTGCCCGCGGCCATTGCCGCGCTTCCGGACCGCACTGCGCTCGCGTACGTGATGGAGTATCCGGAGATCGATCTGACCCACATGGGGCCGTTGTGGCATCTGCCCAAGATGCTCCAGGCGACGCTCAACGGAGGGCACAGCGACGATTGCTTCGCCATCCGGCCATACTACCCCATTGACTACCGCCCCGGCCGAACGCCGTCCCCGCTGGGGCGACCGTTTTGGCGAGCCGGCAATCTGGACGACTACGACTATGTGCTGGTCCTTTCGCACACCAAGCCGACTGAGGCCCTGGCCTCCAACCGGGTGAAGCTGCGCTGGCATGAATTGGACTGGTGGCTGTTCGACGTGGTTCTCGGCCCTGCGCGCGCGTCCCGACCGTAGGTGTGTGTGCCGCGAGACGATCGTGCGCTGGCGCAAGGAGGGACATCTGACTTGCGTTGGGACCAGCGGTAGAGGAGGCTGGATGTACCGCGCTGCGGTCACGCGATCGTCGCTCATAGCTGCTCTTGCCGGCCGACCCGTGGCAGTTGACTTCCAACTCCCATACATTGCCGATCCGATCATGGACTCCTTCATAGCCCGCCACGGGCGACTGGCGCCCCGACATGCCTCCTACCGGTACGGTCGTCGTGGTGAAGGTCACGTAGGCATTGAGGGGCTTCCAATTCAAGGACCACCCCTTCTGGTAGAGCCGCGGCGGGTTCCGCTCCACGCTCCAGATGGGATTCTCTTGCGGCCGCGGCCCGTGGTCGTACCATGCACGCATCGACCACGCTCGTGGGCCGTGACGAGGAGAACAGACCGATGCGACGATCCATGACGGAGACGTGCACCTTATTCCTAGCCCTGATGGCGATGACCTGCGGCTGCGGAAGCAGTGACAGCGGCGCTGGTGCCGGAGGCGTAGCGGGCAGCGGCGGCAGTGCAGGAACGGGCGGAAGCGCGGGCAGCGGAGGCGTAGCGGGCAGCGGAGGCGTAGCGGGCAGCGGCGGCAGTGCAGGAACCGGCGGAAGCGCGGGCAGCGGAGGCGTAGCGGGCAGCGGCGGCAGTGCAGGAACGGGTGGAAGCGCGGGCAGCGGAGGCGTAGCGGGAATGGGAGACGCGCTGCTCGTGGACGGCATCGGGACTGCCGACATGAACGCCAACTCGATTGCGCTGGATGCGACTTCCGTGTATTGGCTCAACGCCGATCTGCGGCTCGTGGAGAAGTGTGGCAAGGATGGGACCGCGCGCACCACCGTCGCGTCGAACCTGGTGGGCCCGGTCGGCATCGCGGTGAGCGACGGCTACGTCTACTTCAGCGACACGAACTACTCGTATGTCGATAACAAGTACGGCGCCGTGCTCCGCGTGCCGCTGCAGGGGGGAAACGTCCAGACGATCGTCGGCAACGTTTGGGGGGTCGCGGGCCTCGCGGTGGACGCGACCGACGTGTACTACGTGAATGACAGCGACGGCAGCGTGTGGCGCGTGCCCAAGGCCGGAGGCGCGCCAACCGCGCTCGTGGGGCCGTCATCGAACCAGTCTGGCGCGTTCATGCTGGCCGTGGACGATGACAGCGTGTACTTCGCCACGGATGGATTCAACGACGCCGACAAGGCGATTCGTAAGGTGAGCAAGTCGGGGGGCGTGGTCTCGACGTTGGTTCCGAGCTATTGGGCGACGGACCTCGCACTGGATCAGGGCAACGTCTATTATGTCGAGTGGGCGACGGGAGATCTCATGAAGGTGTCGAAGAGCGGCGGAGCTCCGGCAACCGTCGTTTCGGGCGCCGTCGCCACTGTGGCGGTGGACGCCACGAATGCGTATTTCAGCTACTACAGCTACTCGCTCGGCAAGGCGCCGATCGCCGGCGGTAGCGAGACGGACCTCGCGCAGGAAACACCGGCCTCGATCGCGGTCGACGATACCTACGTATTCTTCGCGACGCGCGGCCCGGACGCTCAATTGCGCAGAGTGGGCAAGTAGCTTCCCGCGCGTAGGACCTGGCCTCGTCGATCGTGGCCCACGAGCCCAAGTACAAGATGGACAAGCGGGTGCAGTTGGGCGAGGCGCCGGTGGCGGGCAAGCCCGTGAAGGTGCCCGAGCAGCGCGTGCAGTACGGGCAGGAGTCGGTGGTATAGACGACGACGCGGGCGGGCATGGCGACGGCTCCGGGTGTTGCGGCGTGGCGGCGGTCAGCAACGGTCTTGCCGCGAGGCCCTCGATGGGTGGTAGCGTAGCGTCGTGATGGCGGGAAACAAGCAAACACAGGCGACGACGATTGGGCTGGAGAAGTACTCGGGGGCAGCGAAGGCGCTGGTGGCGGGCGCGCAGAAGCTGGCGGACGAGCGTGGCCACGACGAGGTCGAGCCGCTGCACTTGCTGGTGCGCGCGCTCGATCGGACGCCGGGGGTGGCGGAGGTGTTCCGCAAGGCCGGGGCCGAACCGGCGGAGGTCATGGCTGCTGCCGAGACGGCGCTCAAGGCGGTGCCCCGCTCCACGACCGGCGAAGCCTATCTGTCGAACGCTCTGCAGGAGCTGCTCTCGCGTGCCGAGCGCGACGCGGACCGCGAGAAGGCCGATGCCGTAGGCGTGGGACATCTGCTCAACGCCGTGTCCCAGGAAATTCGGGGGGCAGCCGGGGAGATTCTCGCGTCGTTCAACCTGGGGCCCGGCTGTTTCCGTCCCCACCTCGCCCTTCTCGAGACCGCACCGGCGGCTGTTGGTCTGGCCGCGGCCGCGGGCGAGCCCGCGGGAGTCTTCACGCGCGACCTGGTGGCGCTCGCGCGCGAAGGACGTTTCGACCCGGTGATCGGACGCGACGCCGTGGTTCGTCGCGTGCTGCAGATCCTCGAGCGCAGGGGCAAGAACCATCCGCTGATTGTCGGCGATCCCGGCGTGGGCAAGACCGCCGTGGTCCGCGCGCTTGCGGCGCGCATCGCTGCGGGCGACGTTCCGCCGAACATGGCCGGCCTTCGGCTCATGGAGTTGGACACCGGCGCGCTGGTGGCGGGCGCCAAGCTCCGCGGCGAGCTCGAGGAGCGCGTCAAGCGTCTGGTGGACTCGCTCAACCCAGAGCACGAGCACCGCGACGCCGTGCTGGTCGTGGAGAACTTCGACGCGCTGCTGGGCCAGGGAGCCATGGGTGCGGGCGTCGGCGAGCTGCTCAAGCCCGTGCTTGCCAAGGGCGACATCCGCTTCCTGGGCACGACCACCACCGAGGGTGTCCGCAAGATCCAGGACCGCGACGGGGCTCTGCTGCGTCGGGTGACGATCGTGGGACTCGACGCTCCGACGGTCGATCAAGCGACCGAGGTGCTGCGCGGGGTGGCGACGCGCTACGAGGCGCACCACAACGTGCGAATCGGCGAGGGGGCGATCGTTGCCGCGGTGACGCTGGCGAAGCGCTACCTGCAGGATCGCGCGCTGCCCGACAGCGCGATCGACCTGCTGGACGAGACGGCGGCGCGCAAGCGAGTGGAGATCGAAGGCGTGCCGGCCGATGTCGACGATCTGATGCGGCGGCTCGAGTCGATCAAGGCGCAGGAGGCTGCGTTGGCCGATGATGAAGACGACGTGAGCCTCAGGACGCGGGCCAAGCTCGCCGAGGAACGAGCCGAGCTGGAGCCCAAGGTGGCAGCGGCCAGAACCGAGCTGGAGTCGCGTCGCGGCGCGTTGGCCGCCGCGCAGCAGCTGCACGCCGAGCTCGCCCAGGCCCAAGCCGCCCTCGACAAGGCACGCGACAAGCGCGACTTCGCTCGCCTCGGAGAGCTCGAGCACGTCACCATCCCGGATCTGAAGCGGCGCGCCCAAGCCGCTCAGGACGCGGTCCAGCGCGTCGGCGGCAACCAGACACCCAACCTGGTCACCGACCAGGATGTTGCGATGACCCTTGGCGAGTGGACCGGGATCCCGGTCGCCAAGATGATGGAGGCCGAAACCGAGAAGCTCACGCGCATGGAGGAGCGGCTCGTGCAGCGCGTGATCGGCCAGGACGAGGCGCTGCATGCCATCGCCAAGGCGGTTCGTCGCGGTCGCGTGGGGTTGCGCGACCCGGGCAAGCCCATCGGCTCGTTTCTCTTCCTCGGCCCCAGCGGCGTCGGAAAGACCGAGCTGGGCAAGGCGCTCGCCGAGTTTCTGTTCGACGACGAGGCCGCCCTCACGCGCCTCGACATGAGCGAGTTCATGGAGAGCCACATGGCGCAGCGTTTGATCGGCGCCCCGCCGGGCTACGTCGACAGCGAGCAAGGCGGCTTCCTGACCGAAGCGGTGCGACGGCGCCCCTACAGCGTGCTGCTGTTCGACGAGGTGGAGAAGGCCCACCCGGATGTGTTCAACCTGCTGCTGCAGCTGCTCGACGACGGCCGGCTGACGGACGGGCGCGGCCGCACGGCGGACTTCTCGAACACCGTGGTGATCATGACGTCGAACATCGGAGCCAAGCGCATTCTGGAGACGGACGCCAAGCTGTTCGAGACCGAGGAGGGCCGGGAAGCGCTTCGCGACGTGCTGCTCGAGGAGCTTCGTTCGTTCTTCCGCCCCGAGTTCCTCAACCGCATCGACGACGTGATCGTGTTCCGGGCGCTGAGCAAGGACAATCTTCGAGGCATCGTGGACATCCAGCTCAGGCGTCTGGAGAAGCTGTTGGGCGATCGCGATGTGAAGCTGGTTCTGACCGACGAGGCCAAGGGCCGGCTGGTGGAGCTGGGATACGACCCGGCGTTCGGCGCTCGGCCGCTGCGACGTGCCATGGTGCGCGAGTTGCAGGATCCGCTGGCCGAGCACCTGCTCGCGGGCTCCTACGGCAAGGGAGACGTGCTGCGGGTTACGGTCCGCGACGAGCGGTTCGTCTTCGACAAGGTGCCCTGACACGCGGCCCGCGCGCCCGGTTTGGCTGGCCGGCTGGTGGCAGCGTTGGTCGTCGATTCTTCCGAAACGTCATCCGCCCGGGAACCACCGCCGTTTGCGTCTCGCCCTCGAGCGTCGAAGCCGGTTGACTTGGCTTACGCCGCCGCGTACCGATCATTCAATAGGGAGGATTGTCTCATGAGTAGCCTGGAAGTGTCGCGACGGCGCGTGATGACCTTGCTTGCTGCCTCCATCGTCACGGTCCCGGCCGTGGCCTCGGCGGCCACCCGGTCCGGGCGCGGCCCCGCGCTTCGAACCAGTCCGTCGCAGAGCGCGCCCGATGGCTCGGCGCTGCTCGCACCGTTGACGGTGGGCGCCCGGCTTGGCACCTGGCGCGTCGAGAGGATCTCGCCGGTGCGACACGGCGCGGTGACCGTGGGGCTGCGCGAGGACGCCGCCGAGGTATTCTATCTCGACATCTGCGCGCGGGACAGCGACCCGGGCGCCCCGGCTGCGCCGGGCCGGAGCGATCGGTTCGAGGTATTCGTGGCGAACCTCGGAAACGGATCGCAGCCGACCGACGAGCGGCAAGGGTTGGCGGCGATGGCCGTGGCCGACGTCCTTCGCACCAACGAGCATCGGGTGAGCGTGCAGGGAATCCTGACGCTGCGCGAACGTCTCTCGCGACACGCCGACAAGCTGCAGCGAAGCGTGTAGGCGGCGCGTCCATGCTTTTCGTGCGGCTCGGCGCTCTGTGCAACAACGCCTGCGTGTTCTGCGCGCAGGCGCAGGAGCGTGCCGTGGGCGCCGGTCCGCTGTCGGAGGAGCGCGTGGCCGCGGTGATCTCCGATGCCGCGTCGCGAGGCGAGCCCCTGGCCTTCGTGGGAGGCGAGCCCACGCTCCACGACCCGCTCGCTTCGTGGATTGCGGCCGCGCGCCGTGCGGGCGTCCCACGCATCGTGCTGCAGACCAACGCGCGACGGCTGACCTACGCGTCGTACGCCCGCGAGCTGCAGGCCGCGGGGCTGTCGGCCATCGACGTGTCGCTGCTGGGTTCGAGCGCGGCGATGCACGACTACCACACGGGCACGCCGGGCGCGTTTTCGCAAACGGTGCAGGGAATGCGGCAGGCCAGGGCAGCGGGCGTGGTGGTCGTTGCCAGCTGCGTGATGACGAGGTCCAACTTCCGGCACTTGGCGGACATCGTTCGCGTCGCGCATGCCGCGGGAGCCTCCTCCATTCGATTCCGCTTTGCGGCGCGCGCAGGACGTGTCCTGCAAGCCCCGGATCGGATCGTGCCGCATCCCGCCCTGGTGGCGCCCTACCTGAAGCTGGCGAGGACGCAGGCGCGCAGGCTTCGTCTCGACGCTTTGCTGCTGGGTTCCGCGTCAGACCCGAGGCAGCCCTTCGTCGACTTCCTCGCCGATGAGGCCGAGCACCCCGTGCAGCATCCAGACGGCTCCGGCTTCGTCCCGCCGATCGTCGGCCTCGAGCAGCTCGCCGGCAAGCCGCGTCCTGCCGTCACCGAGCGTCGGGTGCGCGAGCGGCGCACCGGCGCCGAGCTGAGCAAGATCCTGCCAACGTTCTTCGACCCGGCGAGCGGGGAGCGCTGACATGGCGAACCTCGGCTACATGCAGCTCGTGCGTCACTGCAACCAGTACTGCCGGATCTGCTCCAACCCCGAGACGCCCTACGTGCTCGACCTGGACACGGCCGTTCGCGAGATCGACGACTTCGTGGCACGCGGCTACGACGGCGTGATCCTCACCGGCGGCGAGCCGTCGCTGTCGGACATCGTGGTCGACGTCGTGCGGCACGCCCTCGCGCGGGGGCTGTCCGTCCGCATGATCACGAACGGCTCTCGCATTGCCGACGAGGCGGTTGCACGCAGCTACGTCGAAGCCGGGCTGAGGCACTTCCACGTGTCGATGTACTCGAGCCGGGCCGAGGTGCACGACCACATCACGAGCGTCAAGGGCTCCTGGGATCTGGCCTGTCGTGCGCTGGCCAACCTGGGCGACCTCGGCGCCGACGTGAACATGAACACGGTCATCAACCGCTTCAACTGCGATCACCTCGACGAGCTCGCGCGCTTGGTGGTCGATCGCTTCCCGTTCGTGCGCCACATGGTGTTCAACAACCTGGATCCGTCGATGGGCAGGGCGGAGACGAACCGCGAAGCGCTTCACCGCTTGTCGGACATGGAAGTGGCGCTGCACCGGGCGTTGGGCATCCTCGCGCAGAGCGGCAAGACCTTCCGGGTCGAACGCGTGCCGCTGTGTTTCATGACCGAGTTCGCGTACGCGTCGACGGAAACACGCAAGATCGTCAAGAACGAAGAGCGCATCGTGCACTTCCTGGACGAGAAGGGGACGGTGCGGCAGACGAGCTTTCGGCATCACAAGGCCGCGGTGTGCGGCGTGTGTTCGCTGGACTCGATCTGCGCGGGGTTGTTCGAGATGGGGGCCGGCTACGACGAATCCGAGCTGGCGCCCGTGTTCATCGACAAGGCTCCCATCATTCGGCGAGTGATGGAGGGGCAACCATGAAGGCGCCTCGGGTGGGCATTCTTTTCGGTTCGCCGCGGCCCGGCCGCAGCGATGCCAGAGACAAAGGGGATCAGTCATGAGCGCTGGAGTCTTCAAGGTCGGCCGTCGTGTGGTTGCGGCAGCAGGAACTCTCACGATCCTCGGGATGATCGGCGCGTGTTCGGCGGCCGGGAATAACGAGGGAGACGGCATTTATCCCGGCACTGGCGGCGGCGGACAGGACGACGCCGGCGATGCGAGCGGGGGCACGGGCGCAAAGGACGGCGGCACAGGAGGCACGGCGGGCACGGGAGGCACGGCGGGCACGGGAGGCACGGGCGGGGCAGCGGGCGCCGCGGGTTCGGCCGGCGCGGCAGGAGCTGCAGGAACTGCGGGCGCTGCGGGAGCTGCGGGCGCGGCAGGAGCTGCCGGATCGGGAGGCGACGTCGATGCGGGCGACGATGCCGATGCGGCCGACGACGCCGATGCGGGCGGCGATGCCGACGCGGGCGACGATGCCGACGCGGGCGACGATGCCGACGCGGGCGACGATGCCGAGGCTTGCGCCAGCCAGATCGAGCTGTGCGACGGTCTGGACAACAACTGCAACGGTCAGATCGACGAAGGCAACCCGGGTGGCGGCCAGGACTGCACCACGGGCAAGCAAGGGATCTGCGCGGCGGGGACCACCCAGTGCGTCAACGGCGGTATCAAGTGCGTTCAGAACCAGCAGCCTACCGCGGAGATCTGCGATGGCCTGGACAACAACTGCGACGGCAACGTGGACGAGGGCGACCCCGGCGGAGGCGCGCAGTGCTCGACGGGCCAGCCGGGACAATGCGGCTACGGGGTGATGCACTGCGTGCTCGGACAGCTCGTCTGCCAGCCGATCAACCAGCCCAAGTCGGAGGTGTGCAACGGGCTCGACGACGACTGCAACGGGGTGGTCGACGACGGCTCGCTGCCCGGAGTGGGCGTGAACTGCACGGTACCGGGGCAGCCGAACCCCAACACGCCTTGCGCCAAGAGCATCAGCGTGTGCCAGGGCGGGCAGATCGCCTGTCCGCAGACCTACTTCGCCCAGTCCGAAACCTGCAACGGCATCGACGACGACTGCAACGGCACGATCGACGATCCGGGGTCCGTCAATGGCCAGCCCTGCAGCACGGGGCTGCCGGGCGTGTGCGCCGACGGCACGACGGTGTGTTTGACGGGTGGGACGCTGCAGTGCAATCCCAAGATCACCCCGCTCTCCCAGCCCGAGCTGTGCAACAACAAGGACGACGACTGCAACGGCACGGTCGACGACCTGAACCCGAACACGGCTTGTCCGTCGCAGTACCCCGGCGCCCAGGGTGTCAACACCTGGGCCTGCACTGGAGGCACTTGCCAGATTGTCTCGTGCGCCAGCAACTATCAGGACATTGACACGGCGGTCGGCAACGGCTGCGAGTGCAACATGGCGACGTGGGGTGCACAGTGCTCGACGTCGTCCGCGGTATCGGTGCCTCTCAACACCCCGCTCGCCAACCCCATGACCAAGACCGGCGGCATCGCCACGGCGAGCGGAAGTGCCTGGTTCGTCGTCACCTTCGCCAAGCCCGCCCTCGGCACGCCGTATCATTTCCGAGTCAGCCTATCCGACTCCCACGGTTCGGAGTTCGCGATGAACGTCTTGAAGACCTGCTCTGCCTACGACACCTGTGGCAGCTCGGAAACCGGGCAGAACGTGACGACATGGGAAGCGGCGACGACCTACGGCAGCCAGCCGAGCGATTCTCCCGCGCCGCCCTCGCAAGTGTACGTGCAGATCACGCGAACGAGCTCGCAGCTTACCTGCGACACCTTCACCATCCAGCTGGCCAACTACTGACCTTGCCCAGCGCCCGAGCGCTCGCTACACACGAGAGATCATGAGTGCAGAATCCCAAGTCACCAGCAAGGCCACCCAAGCGGGCGTCGAGCTAGCTTTCGACGAGTCCCTGTACCCGCGCGATGCCGTATTTGGAGCAGCCTACTCGTTGCTCGATCGGTGCTTCGTTCACCTCGATCGGGACGGTTCGAAGCTGCTGGTTCACCTGCGCGCCAAGCCCGGCGTGAGCCTGGCCGCGGATCAGCTTGCCGGCGAGTTCGAGGCCGAGGCTCTTGCGCAGGCTTGGCGTCGGGAGATCATCAAGGAGAACCAGGCTCTGATCGAGAGCGTGACGGCGCGCGTGCTCGGTGGTGCGGCGGGCGCGCCGGGGCTCGACGAGCTGCTCGGCGAGGACCTGGGCGATCTGGGCGACGCGTTCGACGACCCGCTGGGCATCGCGGTGAGCTGGGAGGAGAAGTACGGCAAGAAGGACCAAGCCGCGGCCAAGGACGAGCCGGAGGCGGGAGCGGCAGGTGACGCCGGGGAGACCAAGGCATGACCGAGCTGCGTTTCCGCACCGACCTGTACGCGGTCGAAGCCATCGAGCAGACCGTGGCGGTCTACGAAGCGTACGCCACCATCGAGCGGGAGCACGGCGAGGAGGTCGACATCCTGCGCGTCACCGCGCCCGTCGGCGTCGACGAGGAAATTCTCGCGGCCGAAATCGCCAACTACGTGCTCGGCGCGACCGTCGATCGCGACGCCGGGAAGGTGGCGTCGTCGTGAGCGCCGCCCTGTTTCGCATCGGCACGGGCCCGCGGGCGACTTCGGGCCTCGTGCCCATTCGCATGCGCGAAATCGGCGGCGAGGTGCTTTTGACCAACCCGTGGGGAGACTGGGTCTTCGTCAAGCCCGACGAGCTCGCGCTGCTGTCTTCCGGCCAGCTCGACCCGGCATCCGAGCTGTTCTCCCGCCTGGCCGGACGCAACTTCATCCGGGACAAGGTCGACGCAGCCGCGCTCGGGGATCGGGTAGCGCGCAAGAAGAGCTTCATGGACGCGGGACCGAACCTGCACATCCTGATCGCCACGCTGCGGTGCAACCAGACGTGCGTGTACTGCCACGCGAGCCGGGCCGACATGTCCGCGACCTCCACGGACATGACGCCCGAGACGGCGGACAAGGTGGTGGACTTCATTTTCGAGAGCACCTCGCCGCGGCTGACGATCGAGTTCCAGGGCGGCGAGCCCCTCGCCAACTTCCCCGTGATTCAGCGGGTCATCGAGACCGCCCGGAAGAAGAACGAAAGCGCGGGAAAGACCCTCGAGTTCTCGCTGGTGTCCAACCTGTCGCTGCTCGACGACGCCAAGCTGGACTACCTGATCGACGAGCGCGTGCAGATCTGCACGAGCGTAGACGGTCCCCAGGCGCTGCACGACAAGCAGCGGATCCTGCCCGGCGGCAGTGCTCACCAGCAGGCAGTCTACTGGATCAAGCGCATCAACGAGCGCTACCAGCAGAAGGGCCTCGACCCGGTGCTGTACCATGTGGAGGCGCTGCTCACCACCACGCGAGAGGCCCTCGAGCATCCCAGGGAGATTGTCGACGCGTACGTGGACCTTGGCTGCCGGGCCATCTTCCTGCGTCCGGTCGATCCCTTTGGCTTTGCTGCCCAGACCGGCAAGACCATCGAGTACGAACGTCGCGCGTTCCTCGACTACTACCGCACCGCGCTCGATCGCATCCTGGAGCTCAATCGTCAGGGCGTGCAGGTGCTCGAGCGCTTCGCCGCCATCTTCCTCACCAAGATCCTCGGCGACGACGACCCGAACTACCTCGACATCCGATCGCCGTGCGGCGCCGGCATCGGCCAGCTCGCCTACAACTACGATGGACAGATCTTCACCTGCGACGAAGGCCGCATGGTCCACCAGATGGGCGACTCGTTCTTCGCCCTGGGCAACATCGGCGACGTTCGCTACCGCGAGGTGATGCTGAGCGACACGGTGCGCGCGATGGCCGTCGCCTCGAACCTCGACGCGCAGCCCGACTGCGTCAACTGCACCTACAACCCCTATTGTGGCGTTTGCCCCGTCCACAACTACGCGACCCAGGGCAGCATCTTCGGTCGCATGCGCGAGAGCAGCCTGTGCGCGGTCCACAAGGGCATCCAGGACCACCTGTTCGAGCTGCTGCGGCGCAACGAGCCGTCCACGGTCGAGACGCTGCGCCGTTGGACCACGATTCGCGAGAGAACGCACTTCATTCAGGGCAGCTCGGCGGAGTGACGCCGACACCGGAGGTTCCGTCATGGCAAGCCAAGGATCACGCAGACCGCCTTCCTACGAGCGCAGAGCCCGCGGCATGCTTTCGTCTCGGGAAAACGACGCGATCGATCGGGCGCGCGACAACTGCAACGGCGGGGCGATGGGTGATGCCGACTCGACCCTGCCTGCGCAGCACTGCTCGCACGCGAGCCACGGCAGCCACGGCAGCCACGGCAGCCACGGCAGCCACGGCAGCCACGGCAGCCACGGCAGCCACGGCAGCCACGGCAGCCACGGCTCCTGGTAGGACCGCGGTCCCTCAGCGAGTCTCGCTCCGGACCCAGTCCACGTACGGCGCCCATCCGCCCGACAGCGGAGTGGCGATCAGCTCGGGGGTATCGTAGGGGTGAAGCGCCCTGACCCGTGCGGACAGCTCGACGAGCCGGGCCTTGCTGGTCTTCATCACCAGGAGTTGCTCGCCGTCCTCGCACACCTTGCCCTTCCAACGGTAGATCGACTTGACCTGCGCGATGATGTTCACGCACGCCACCAGCCCGTCGCCCACCACAGCCCTGGCCAGGGTCTCGGCCGTCTGTTGGTCGGGAGCCGTGCACAGCATGATACACAGATCGTCGATATCGGAGAGCCAGTCCATCGCGTCCCTCCCGCGCGCGAGTTGCTGCAACGCCGCGCGCCGCCAAGTGTAGTACAGACTTCGAAGCCGGCACGATCCGTTGTCGAGGCGTCGGTGGGCGTCGGCGAGCAGCACGGCTGGCCTGCGGGAAGCGGCGGAATCCCAGCACCATTGCGCTCGGGCGCCCAGAGACGCACAAGTAGCTAGAATCATGGTATCGACGGGGATCGCAGCTCGCCTGCCCGCGTGAGGAGATCGTCGAACGACCGAGACGCCATGAAGACGTGCCCAGCCTGTCACAAGAGCAACACCGACGACGCGGCATTCTGCATCGAATGCGGCGCGCACATGCCGGTGCAGGACGGGCTCGGTGGGGCGGGAACGGTCCCTGCGGCACCGCGCACCGGCGCCCTGCAATCCGCACCCATCGCCGCGGGTTCTTCGCTGCTCGAGCGGGGCGTGGTGGTCGACCGCAAGTACGAGATCGAAGGCGTCCTGGGCGAGGGCGGCATGGGTATCGTGTATGTCGCCCGCGACATCCACACCCAGGTGCCCGTTGTGGTCAAGGCGATCCGGGCCGAATACACGCATCGTCCCGAGTTCCGCGCTCGGATCCTGGCAGAGGGACGGGCTCTGGCGCGCATCGACCATGTCAACGTGGTGCATCTGAATGCGGTCGTGGCCGAAGGTGACAGCCTGTATCTGGTCATGCAGTTCATCGAAGGCGAGGCGCTCGACAAGCTGATCGAGCGGCACGTGCTCGAGCATTCGCCGGTCCCGCTGGTGACGGCGCTGAGGATCTTCCGGCAGGTGCTCGAGGGGGTGGGGGCCGCGCACCGGGAAGGCGTGATCCACCGAGACATCAAGCCGGCCAACATCCTCATTCGCGCCCGCGACGGGGTGGCGAAGGTCACCGACTTCGGCATCGCGAAGGCCGAGGAGGACGCGAAGGCGGGGCGCGGGCAGACCAGGGGGATTATCGGATCGCTGCTGTACATGGCGCCCGAGCAGATCTCGGGGCAACGGGATCTGGACAAGCGCGTCGACATCTACGGGCTGGGCATTCTGCTGTACGAGATGCTGGTGGGCAGGGTGCCGTTCGACGCGCCGAGCGAGTTCGAGATCATGAAGCTGCACATGGAGGCGCAGATCCCGAGCGTGTCGGCCGTGCGGGTGGACGTGCCGCCGTTCATCGACACGGTGATCCGGCGAGCGTGCGCCAAGCAGCGAGAAGACAGGTTTGCCTCGGCCGAGGAGTTTCTTCACGCGCTGGACACCGGGATGGCGCAGGCGCTCGCGACTGGGGCCCAGCCCGTGGTGCGAGCGACGGGGCTGATGGCGCAGCCGCCGGTGACGATTGCCGCTCGGATGTCGACGACCCCCGAGCAGCCTGGCCACGGCCTCGCGACGACGCTGCCGGCCGAGCAGGTGCCGCGCACCGAGGGCGCGAGCGCCTCCACCGCACCGGGCATGGCCGGGCCGCCCGTCGAGGAGCCGGAGCCGTCGCGCCTCGGGATCTGGACTGGCGTCGCGCTGGCCGTGTTGGTCCTGGGCGCAGGTGCCGCGTTGGGAACCGCCTACGCCAAGGGATGGATCCAGCTTTCCTCGCCGTCGTCATCGACGACCCCCGCGCGCGTGATTGCCGAGCCGGTGGTGGAGGCGGGCGCTGCGGACGCGGCTGCCGACGTGCAGCGCCAGAGCGCGCTGGCCTCGCTCGAAGGGCCGTGGAAGAGCGACTCGGGCCGCATCTACGACGCGAAGCTGGCGGGCAAGGTGCTCGAGTTCCGGATTCGCGATGCCACAGGGCTGCAAGACCAGGGCTACGTGGACGGGGAAGCACGCTTCTCGATCACCGAGCTCCCGGGTGAGCCGAACATGTTCCAGGTCGAGGACAAATGGCGTCCGGCGTTGCCGGCAGATCTGCACTACGACGCGACCCGCGCACGTGCCACGTGCCAACAGGTGTTCACCAGCATCGAGGGCAAGCCGCTGCGCGGGCAGTTCGACGGCCAGCGGCTCACGCTCGACGCTGCGAAGGTCGACCCCCAGCGGACCATGTTCATCACGCAGGGGTCGGCCGTGGTCGGGTGCACGTCGCTGCTCACCTCCAAGATGGCCCGCATCGAGAGCGTGCTCACGCGCCCCTGACGTCAGGGGCGCGGAGGCGATCGTTCAGAACCCGCCGGAAGCCGGGACCGGAGCAGGCTTGGCGCCGTTGATGATCGTGCAGGCGACGTTGGTGCGGGCGAAGTCCGCGTTGGACTTGCCGCCCTGGCCGATGAGGGTCGCGAGCATCTCGGTTGCGGCGCGCTGTACTTCCTCGGCGCCCTTGGGCGTAACGGGTTGACGGGAGGCCTCGACGATCGCCGCGGTCTGCACTTGCGCGCGCGCGACGTCGCGTCCGGGGGCCGAGACGCCGATCTCGACGCGGATGCGAATGGACCCGCCCGCCGTCACGCCGAACGTGACAGGCTTCTTGTTGAAGCCGGAGCAAAATGCCGAGGTGCCGTTGCCGCCGTCCGAGCCGTAGGTCGCGGTGGTCCATTGCGGCAGGTCGATGGTGTACTTGTCGTCGGGAGTCGTCACGGGCACGCAGGTGTTCTTGGTCACGTCGAGCACCCAGCCGGGGGCGCAGCGCTGGGTCTTGACGCATGCCTGGCCGTTCCAGGTTTCGTCGCGCGAGCAGGCGTTTTGCGGGGGGACGCAAGAAGCGCTGGAGGCGTTCTCGACGACGAGGACGAGGCCGGGTGGGCAGCCGAGCTTCTCATTTTGCCCGAGGGGAACGCCCATGTTCTGGGCGACCTGATCGACCTGCTGCTTGGCGAGGCAAGCGCCGGTGTCCTGGTCGAGCTCCTGGCCGGGCGGACACGCGACGGCAACGCAGCCGTAGTTCTGGTAGCGGCTGCCCTTGCCGCAGTACTGGTTGGCTTGCTGGACGGTGAGGCAGGCACCGTTGAGGGACACGCGGCCCTGGGCGCAGACACAGGTTTCTCGCGTCGTGTCGTATTCGCTCCCGGTGGGGCAGGTGGACCATGAACAGCGGCAGTCGGAGCCGTTGCCCTTGCAGATTTTGACCAGACACATGTTCGAAGGGCATCCGCACACGCTCAGGGCCGCGGCGGCGAACATGGCGGGTGCGAAGAGTCGGGTGAGGGACGACACGAAGCTCACGGCAGCACCTCCTGAGCGAGCTCATCCAAGGTGTATCACGGCGCGGGGGCGGCTCGTCTCAGGAAAGGCGGGCGCCTTCGCGCAAAGCACGCAGAGCCGGGCACGGGTGAGGATCGCGCGGTGAACGCTTGGAGACGACGTGGGGTCGTTGGAGTACGGCGGCTGCCGGCGAGGTCAGTCGATGCGAAGGTAGCCGTTGCGCATGAGCTTGAGGACGGCCTGGGCCGTGTCGAGATCGGAGACGGCGCTTCGATTGAGCACTTGCTCGAGGTAGCCGAAGTTGTGGACGAGCTGCACGACGTCGAGCTCTTGCGGGCTCAGATCGCGCAGCTGGGGGCGCAACGGAAGGTCGAGACGCAGCCGGTCGGTGAGCTTGGGGAGCTGGTCTTTGATCTGGTTGAGCTCGTCCATCTGCCGCAGACCCTCCATGAGGACGGCCTGCACGGACATATCCATGGCGTTGGCGAACTCGCGCTCGTCCGGGGGCTCGAGGTCGAAGGTGCCAGCCTGCCACGTGAGCATGCGAAAGACCGACTTGAAGGGCGGAATCTCGTCGAGGTCATTGATGCTCGCGAAGTAGATGCCACCTCGACGAAGGTAGATGCGGCCGATGTCGTCTTCGGTGCGGATGACGAGCACGCCGCTTTTCTTGGAGGTGCCGAGTAGCTGCAGCAGGTCGGGCAGCGGGATCTCCTCGATGGATCCGGCCATGGTGCGGACCTGGGAAGTGCGACGGTGGGCCGCGACGATTTCCATGTCGCGCCGCGCTTCTTCCTTGGTGGTGCGACGCACGCCTTCGGAGACGACGACCTTCAGGATACTGGTACCGATCAGGACGCGGTCTCCCTCGCGCAGCTTGGCCTTCTTGATCTTCTCGCCGTTGACGAAGGTGCCGTTGGTGGAGGCCAGGTCTTCGATGATGATCTCGTCGGTCTGGTAGAGGATGCGGGCGTGACGTCGCGAGACCATGTCCTCGGCGAGGACCATGTCGAGGTCGTTGGAGCGGCCGATGTGGATGTCCCTGCCCTGGATGAGGGGAAACTCCCCGCCCTGGTACTTGCCGGAGATGAAACGCAGCGCGAGCGCGCGAGGTTGGCCGGCGGTTGGGGGCCCGTTCGAGGCCTTGGAGACAGGGTTGTCGGGCATCGTGATGCCGATCGGGAACTCAGGATAGTGTGAGCAAGGGAAACTTTAGTTCGTGCGTTCGATACGGGTCAAGTGCGTGGATGTTATCGCATGCGTCTTGGGCCCGCCGCGAAATCGCTGCGGGGGACGAGGAAAGTCCGCTGCTCGCGGGGGGTGCGGGCAACCCGGGACGAAAAATCACGAGCGGGCGAGGGGCTCGAGCCGGGGGGGGCGTTGGCTGGAGCCGGGGACAAGCGTCGGATCGGCGGGACCGGAGGACGCAGGGAGCACGACGGTGAAGGTAGAGCCGGCGCCCTCTTGCGACGAGACTTCGATGACACCGCCGGCCTCTTGCGCCAGCCGTTGGGAGATCGCGAGGCCAAGACCGGTTCCCGTGCTCTTGGTCGAGAAGAACGGCACGAACAGGTTCTTGAGCGTGGGAGCCGAGATGCCGGGCCCCGTGTCGCGAACCGCGATCTCGACCCAAGCCCCGTCGTTCCTCGCGCTTTCGCCGGCCCAGCCGGCCGACGCGTGCGCCCGGGTTCTGGTCGAGATGGTCAGCGTGCCGCGGTTGCCCATGGCCTGCAGGGCGTTCTGGAAGATGTTCATGAGCACCTGCCGCAGCTGCTCGGCGTCGATGCGCACGAACGGCAGGTCCGGTTGCTCGACGACCTCGATCCTGACGGCCTCGGGACTCGAGGAGCTGAGGATCTGCAAGGTGCGATGCACCACGGCGGCGACGTCGACGGGGGAGGGATTGCCCTTGCGCGGCCTGGCGTAGTCCAGGACCGAGCCCACCACGCGATCGAGGCGATTGACCTCTTCGATGATGATCTCGAGGAAGTCGCGAGAGCCGGGGGGCAGGCCCGGCGCGTCGGTTTCGGAATCGACCAGCAGCTGCGCGGCGCCCTTGATCGAACCCAGGGGGTTTTTGATCTCGTGGGCAAGACCCGCTGCCATCTGGCCCAAGGCCGCGAGGCGATCGCGCTCCTTCATCCGCGCGTAGGCGCGGGAGTTCTCCACGACCACCGACGCCAGCGCGGCGAGCCGCTCGAGGATCTGGACCTCCTCCAGGCTGAAGGCGTCGCGCACGCGCTCGTCGTGCACCAGCAGCAGGCCGACGACCTCGCCGCCGCTGGCGCGGATGCCGGCGACCACGCCGCTGCCAGCGACAGGCCCCAGGAGTCTGGCCGCCGCCAGCAGCGCTTCGAGACTGGTGCCCGCCGCGCCTTGTGCCCGCGCATCGGCAGACTCGCGGGCGATGTCGTCGAGCACGACCGTGGCCGAGCTCTCCAGACGCTGCAGCAACGGCCGCGCGGTGCCGACCTCCAATCGATCGGCAAAGGCCGCGCCGAAGCTCCGGGTCAGCGACAGCTCGTTGCCGTCGGGATGCAGCAGATACAGGGCGGCCGCGGTGGCGCGTCGACTGGACTCGAGGGTGTCGACGACGACCTCGCCCATGGCCTCGACCTCGAGGGTGTGAACGAGGCGCTGCTCGGCCTTGCGAACGGCGGCTTCGAGCTCACGGCGCTGGCGGAAGAGGATGAGATGGATGCGGTCCTCGACACCCGCGCGCAGGGGCTCGAACAGCACGAGGATGGCGATGGCGGCGAGCACCGCGTTCAAGTACATGGTGTCGAAGCCGACCCAGGTCACGAAGACGTAGAAGATGCCCGCCAGGCAGAAGGCTAAGGCGGTCGAAACCACCAGACGGCCGACCATCTCGTACAGGTCGATCAACCGCTCGCGCTGCATGGACTCGGCCAGAGCGAAGAGGAACACGACGGACAGCACGGCTCCGACCGGCGGGATCTCGGCGCCGATGAACCAGATGAAGTCGCCGATGCTGAAGGCCAGCGCGAACGCGCCGACCAGGACCAGCAAGCGCACACGTTCGCGGACCGCGCGAGAGGTGCTGCGGCGTCCCTGCGCTGCGAGCGACACGAGGCCGGCGGCGACCAGGCCGAAGACGTACAGGAAGATGGCGCCGCGAACGAGTCCTATCTGTTGGTAGTGGCTGACTGCGAGCACGAGCATCGGCACACCGATGATCGTGGCGACGCGCAGCAGCCGGGATCGCTCGCCCGGGGGATGTGGCACGATGGCGGCGAACAGGTGGAGAGCGAACTGGGGCAGCAGGACCGCCAGGACGGCGGTGAACCGATACCAGATGACCGCTTGGAAGAACCGCGAGAGCCACTGTGCGGAGTACCAGAGGGCCATGGTGCCGGCGAACGCCGCCAGCAGGTAGTGAGCGCGGCTCTTGCGGGAGCGGAGCAGGATCGACACCGTGATCGCGATCGCGAACGCGGCGCACAGGAGGGTCGTGCGCGTGCGAAGGTCCATCGCGCGGATCGTAGCTCAGGGTGTGCGGGGAGGGGCGCGAAGCGCTACTTGGTGGGCAGGGAGCCGGCCGCGGGGGTGGTGGGCGTCGCTGAGGAGCCGTTGGCGGACTCCGAAGTGCTTCCGTTCCAGGGATCGGGCTGGGGCTTGTCCGGACTCTGGGCCGAGGTGCGGAGGTCGGTCGTGCTCAACCCGCCGCGGCCATCGGTCGCGGTGAGGATCGGCGGCGTGCGCACGGTGGTAGGCGCGGTGACGGAGCCGGGTGAATCCGACGAAGCGGTGGTGGTCAAGGTGGTGGACTGCTCGCCGGCGGGATCCTCGCCGGGATCGAGCGGCTGCAGGGCGCAGGCGGACGCGCCGAGGGCCAGGGTGAGCAGCGCGAGGGGGAGAATTCGTGTTGCCATGGCTACAATTCCTCCGAGGTGCTCTCGAGGAGGCCGTACTGCTTGACGAGCTGGGAGAGACGAGGCCGCTTCATTCCGAGCAAGCTTGCGGCCCGGGTGATGTTGCCGCCAGTCTCCTGGAGCGCACGCTGGATGCAATCGTGTTCGATCTGGCGCTTGAGGTCGCTGAGGCTGGCTCCGCGAGCGCGAATCTCATCGTAGGCGACCGTGGAGGGATCGCCGCCTGCCGCGTTGGTGCAACCAGCCTGGGGAAGGGAGGGACAGGACGCCGGTCCGCTGCACTGGGGATCGTCGAGCGCAGGCGCCGATTCACCGGCGGGATGCAAGTGCTCGACGATCGTGGCGGGGTCGATCTCCGGCGAGTCGCAGAACAGGCTGGCGGCGCGCAGCACGTTGTCGAGCTCGCGGACGTTGCCGGGCCAGCTGTGGCGCTGGAGCACTTGCAGGGCGCCTTCCGACAAGCGCTTGGGAGGTTCCTTGCGCTCGGCGGCGACGACCTGCAGCAGGTGATCGGCAATGTCGGCGATGTCGTCGGCGCGCATGCGCAGCGCGGGGATCTCGAGGGTGACACCGCAGAGCCTGTAGTACAGGTCTTCCCGGAAGGTGCCCTGGGCCACGAGCGCTTTGAGATCCCGGTTGGTCGCGCACACGATGCGCACGTCGGCATGGAGCGTGACGCTGCCACCGACGCGCTCGAAGGTCTGGTCTTGGAGCACGCGCAGCAGCGCGACCTGCGTGCGCGGCGAGATGTCGCCGATCTCGTCGAGGAACAACGTGCCGCCGTCGGCGAGCTCGAAACGGCCGCGCCTGCGTGCGGCGGCTCCGGTGAACGAGCCCTTTTCGTGGCCGAACAGCTCGGAGAGCAGGAGCGTTTCCACCAAAGCGGCGCAGTTGACCTTGACCAGCGGGCCGCGACGCCGATCGCTCAAGCGGTGAAGCGCCTCGGCCACCAGCTCCTTGCCGGTGCCGCTCTCTCCGCGGATGAGCACCGGAGCGCGTGTCCGCGCCACCTTGCGCACGGCCGACAGCAGGCGCTGCACCGAGGGATGGGAGCCAATGAAGCCGATGGACGGGGTGTGTTCGGCCGCGCGCTGGGAGGACGGGGGCGGCTCGACGATGCAACCGCCGGTTGCGAGCTCGGCTCGCTCGACGGCCGAGCGAACATTCTGGATGCGCGCCAGCTCGCGTCTGGCGAGGTATCCGGCGCGCAGCGAGGCGGGGAGCGAATCGGCCACGCGATCGCGCAGGCGCTCGGCGGCCTCGACGTGGTGGCGTGCGTCGGTCAGGTCACCCTCGATCCGCGAGATGTCCGCTGCCAGCACGTGCCATTCTCGCATCAGGTCCTCGTCGCCCGTCTCGCGCACCAACGAGTGGGCGGCGTCCAGCGGCTCCTGCGCGTCGTCTCCCCTGGCCTGGGCGTGCAGCGCGTAGAGCAGAGCCACCTCGGCTCGCGCAAAGGGCGAGTCGGTCCGGCTCGACGCCAACGCCAGCTCCCTGGCCATGCGGGGGACATCGCCGTCTTCCAGGGCAATCCTGGCCGCGACGCGGTAGCACTCGCCAAGCATCGCGCCGTCGCTGGAGCCACCGCCATCGGCGATGGCCGCGGCCAGCTCCCTGGCCGCGTCGAGAGTCTCTCCGCGGGCCAGATGCACGCGAGCGGAAACCAGGGCGAAATGAGCCGCGCGGGTCGGCGGCATGGCAGCGCCCAGCGATTGCCTGCCGAACGCCAGAGCCTGCTCGGCCTCTTGCACCAAGCCGAGCCGCAGACGCAGCTCCGCGAGGTTGGTGATGACACGGGCCAAGCCCACCCGATCGCCTACGCGACGGCGCACGTCGATCGCGCGCTCCGACAAGGCCAGCGCCTCGGTGTAGTCGTGACGATCCAGGGCCAGGACCGCGAGGTTCGAGAGCGCGAACGCCATCGCGCGAAGGTCCCGCCGGCCTTCGGCTTCGACGAGCACGCCGTCGAGCATGGCTCTGGCCGGCTCGGCGCGGCCCTTGGACAGAAGCGCGATCGCGCGGTTCACACGCGCGCGCACACGCGCCATGTCCGCACCGACACAGGCCGCGTCGTACTCGTCCGCGGCGAAATGTGCGTCCGCCCCGTCCCAATCGGAGCGGGCCAGCAGGATCTTGCCGAGCGTGTTGCGCGCATGCAGACGAATCTCGTCGGACGGATCCCTGTCGAGAGCCTGCGAAGCGAAGGTGTGGGCGTCGTCCAGCTCGCCGGTGACGTACGCGGCCTCCGCCTGATAGGCGAAGACCGCGGCTCGTTCGGCGTCGTTGCGCGCGGCGAGCATCGCCCGCTGGAACGACACGCGAGCGGCGACGACATCCCCGCGCGCCAGCTGCGCCCGGGCCGTTAGGTAGACGGACTCGAACGGACCGTCGGGGCCTGACGCGGCCAGCTGGGACAAGCGCAGGGCCACGTCGATGTCGTCGCGCTCCAGAGCGTTGTGCGCGGCCCGCAGGGACGCGTCGGCACGCCACGCCGGCGGAGCGGTGCGCAGCGCCTCGAGCCAGCCGTGCCAGAGTTGGCGACGGAGCGAAGCATTTTCCACGGCCGCAACCGCGGCGGCGAAGGACTGCTCGGCGCGCTCGAAGTCGGACGCGCCGGCGTGGAGCCTTCCGGCGCGCGCGCGTGCCCACGGATCGTCGGCAAATGCGGTGTCGAGGGCCTGGGCCGCCGCGCGCACGTCGTCGGGCGCAGCTTGGCCGGGCGCCGTGTCCCACTCGGGGCGCACGAACCCCTGCTCGTCGACGACCAACTGCAGATCGAGAAGCTCGCGCCAGGCCTGCTCGGAGGCGAGCAGATCGAGCTTGGAGCGCGGCCACGCGCGGGCCACCAGGTGCAGCCGGGACAGGGCACGAACCGCCTCGGCGCTCAGCGATGCGAGCGAGGGCGACGACAACTTTCCCACCTGCCCCGCAGCCCATCGCCACCAGGTGTCGAGAGCGCCCACGCTCTGGTCCGTGAAGCGCTCGCCAGCGTCCTGCACGACGCCGCTCCACCAAGCGGCGGCGTCGTCCTGCGCGCGGCCGTCGACGAAGATCGCGTGATCGCGGTCGCCAAGCCGCGGCTCGGTGTCTTCGCGGTCGTTGACGATGAGGCACAGCACCGAGCCGGGCGCCTGGACCAGAAGCTGTTGCACCTCGTGATCCCAGGTGCCGCGGTCGATTTCACCGAGGATGGTGAGCACGTGGCGCTGCGCGACCGCCGAGATCTGGCGGGCAGCCGTGGCCGGATCGGACGACAGGTCGGAGATGCCAAGGCGCGTCGCGAGCTCGCACCAACACGAGTCGGCGATCGCCAGGTCGGCGCAGAGGGTGGGGCGACCGGAGGCCCGGGCGCGGCGGGCCACGTGCCGCTCGACGGCGAGCGCAGTGGCATGATCCGCGGCGCTCACGAACAGCACGCCGTGGGCGTCCGGCGCAGCGATACGCTCGTCGAGCGCACGAAGGCCCGCGCGTTCAACGGGAGCTAGGGCGTCGGCCGCGCGCGCCGCCGCGAAGTGTGCAAGCTTGGCAATCACTGTGTACTGGGATTCAGCCTATCGGACAGACCATGCCCGTGCAAGGCGTGGAAAGCGATGGAATCACGGGAACGGCTGTGCAGGTTGCCCCCGCTCGAAGTAGAACCGGAACCATCCGGTCACCCGTGATTTGAGGGCGTCGGGTACCGGACCGCCCTGGGGCGGCTGGTCCCGCGGATCGGCCACCTCGACATCGAATACCGCGGAGGTGAGCTTCTGCTCGGCGTTGGTTTCGTTCGGGTCGCCGTTGAACAAGCTCTCGAACGTGATGACCCCGTCGACCGCATACAGCGACGAGTTGGTCTGGAAACACGTGTTGTGCAGGTACATCGCCATCGACACCTGCGGGGGCGAGTCGGTGGGCGTGATCGGAACCCCGGGCGGTGTCACCTCGGGCGGCAGGCCTACCTCCAGCGGAATCCCGAGCAGGCTGGGTAGACCGTTGTCGCCGCGAATGGTCTGGACGTCGTTGACTAGCAGCGACACGCCGTCCGATACCTCCTCGTTGTCGTCGCCGCGCTGGATGCGGATTTGGAACGACTCGCGGTAGGGAACCCCGGCGAAGAAGCTGGGCCCCAGGTCGAACGGGCCGTCCCAACAGCTGGCGAGGTACAGGCGGTCGCTCTTGACCTCGCCCGCTCCGGTGCCCACGGCGCACCCCGGGCCGCTGGCCGCCAGCATGACGGTCAGGCCCCAAGCGGCGGTGCGCCCGGCGCGACTCATGCCCTCATGTTGCCATCCCGATCCCCCTGCTCGCAATGATCTGGCTGCACCCGGCCGATCAAGCCCCCGGCAACCACGACGTCGCCGTCATAGGCCACCGCGACCTGGCCAGGGCTGGCGGCGCGGACCGGCGCGTCGAAGTCGATCTGCAAGACAGCGCCCTCGAGCGTCAGGCGTGCCGGCGCGCCTGCGTGCCGGTAGCGGATCTGCACGGTCGCGTGCAGCGGGAAGCGCACGTCGCCGCAGACCATCGGCCGTTCGACGAGGACCCTGCTGGCGAGCAGAGCCTGCTCGTCGTCGTCGACGACCACGGTGGCCGACGGGGGGTCGATGCGGGCGACGAAGACGGGCTTGCCGACGGCGATACCGAGTCCTTTGCGCTGGCCGATGGTGAACCTGTGGATGCCGGCGTGCTCGCCCAGCACGCGTCCGTGCCGATCGACAATCTTGCCGGGGCGCAGGCTGCCGCCGGCCCGCGCTTGGACGAACGAGGCGTAGTCGCCATCGGGCACGATGCACAGGTCCTGGCTCTCGCCCTTGGAAGAGCCGACGAGACGACGCTCGAGCGCTTCGCGGCGGACATCGGCTTTGAGGCAATCGCCCAGCGGAAGCAGCAGCGCTTCGCGCTCGGCCGGGCGCAGGCCGTACAGGAAGTAGCTCTGGTCCTTGGCGGGGTCGCGTCCTCGCGCGATGCGGGGCACGCCGTGCGCGTCGCGGACGACACGAGCGTAGTGGCCGGTGGCGATGCGGCGCGCCCCCATCAGGCGGGCGAGCCGGTACAAGGCGGGCATCTTGATGGCAGCGTTGCAGTGGCTGCAAGGGCTCGGCGTGTGCCCTTCGACATAGGCCGCCACGAATGGCCCGACGACTTCCCGGGCGAAAAGCTCCCTCCGATCGATCGTGTAGTGCGGAATGCCCAACTGGTCGGCGACGCGTTTGGCATCGCGGATGTCCTCCGGCGCGCAGCATCGGCTGTGCAACCCGGGGCTCGGCTCATCCCACAGGTGAAGCGTCAGCCCAACGACGTCGAAGCCCTGGTCGACGAGGCGTGCGGCGGCGACCGACGAGTCGACACCGCCGCTCATTCCGATCACGATACGTTCCGCCACGGTTCTCCTTGCGCGCTCGACGACCCTGGGCTGTTCCACACGAGGCGTCGAGCAGCAAGGCGTCACTGGCTTTGCAGGGTGGTACGAACGGCGCCCGCGGCTCGGTCGACGAGGCGGGTGCAGAGGTCGATCGCCTCGACGTAGCGATACACGCCAGCCTGCAAGGCAATCATCGACCGGTTGTCATCGCCGTCCGGGCCGGCGCGCAGCGCGTGGGAGACGACGGCCTGGCCGCGATCGACCTCGGTGGCGAGGCGGCGCAGCACTTGATCGAACGAAGGCTGCTCGGGCGGCGGGGCGCGCGCAAGGTCGGCGGGATTGTGCGGGGGCACGGCGTAGCCGTCCACCAGGGGTGCGCGATGCGCGACGGGCGAGATCTTCATGAGTACCTCCAGGCAAGCGCGATGGGTTTGCGAGGAGCCCATCGGCCGGAGGGGGGCGCGTGTTGTGCACTATTGCGCGGCTTGGAGCCTGCGGGTCAACGTGGCCATGCCCCGGGCCATCACGCGACTGGCCCAGGACTTGGAGAGGCCCACGCTGGCCGCTGCTCTCTCGAGGGGCTGCTCTTCGAGAACGTATCGGCGGATCAGCGTGGCTTCCACCTCCGGGAGCCTGGCCAGCTCCCGCTGCACCATGCCGATGAGCTCGACCTGCGCCAGCCGCTGCTCCGGATCGTCGTCCTCGCAGACGATCGTCCTGGCCCCGTT
Source organism: Myxococcales bacterium (assembly GCA_021847645.1). Classification (GTDB taxonomy): domain Bacteria; phylum Myxococcota_A; class Polyangia; order Polyangiales; family Polyangiaceae; genus JAJZQG01. Next base: position 18,722 of record JAJZQG010000030.1, on the reverse strand, counting down.
GTCATCGATCGCCGTGGGGGCGCCAAAGCCCACGGCCATGGCGGTCGCGAGGGTCGCCAGGTGGTCGGCGAGCCGTTGGTCGGCGGCCGTGCCTTGCAGACCGGCGGCGACAGCGGCCGCGGTGTCTTCGAACATGCCCTCGGCGGCGGCCGTTGCCGCACGAAGGGCCCGCACCTTCTCGTGCGTTCGGCGCGGGAGCTCCGCGTGACGTCGCATGCCGTCGAGGATGCAGCCCTTGATCCGATATTGGGCGAAGCGGCGGAAGGGAACACCGCGGTCCGGGTCGTACCGGCGCGCCGCCTCGAGGAGCCCCTCGCGGCCGAAGCTCGCCATCTCGTCGCGCGGCAGCACTTCGCCCATGGTTCCGCAGAGCTGGCGCACGACGGCATCGACGAGCGGAAGCTGGTCGTCGAAGCGAGCGCGCACTTCGGGGGAATCCGGCCGGGACACGACCGAACGATTCGCCGGGTTCGCGCTGGTGTCAAGATTGCGACGAGGACGAGTCCGTGCGGGGACAGGCGGACTGCGGCGCGTTGCACAAGAATTCGCTTGGGTAGGGCTCTGTGGTAGCGTGAGCAGGCATGGCGCGGAATCGCGTGTTGATCATCGACGGCGACGACTGGGTCGCGCGGCTGCTCGCGGAGGGGCTGCGAGAGCACGGCAGCGATGTGAGCACGTGCTTGTCCGGGGCGAGTGCGCTGAGCGTTGCCAAGACGATTGAGCCGGATTGCGTGTTGTTGGAGGTGATTTTGCCGGAGCTCGACGGCGTGTCGCTCGCGCGGTCGATGCGATCGGATCCAGGACGGTTGGGGCGTGTTCCGATCATTTTCATCAGCAACGCGGACGACATCGCGTCGAAGGCCGCGGCATTTGCGGCGGGGGGCGACGTGTTCTTGTCCAAGCCATTTCGCGTGGACGAGGTTGCGCTCCAGGTGCAGGCGCTGGTGAGCATGTCCGCGCGGCTCGGCGGCCAAGCGGCGCAACCGGCGGAGGCGCAGGCTGAGCAGGAGCCGGAGAGCATGGCGCCCGGCGCGCACGCCATCGAAGGCAACATCGAGCAGATGTCGGTGGCGACCGTGCTCACGCTCCTGGAGATGGAGCGGCGCTCGGGTACACTCAAGGTGGCGGCGGGAAGCCGCAAGTGCTCGCTGGACATCGTCGCGGGCTACGCGATCGGCGGCTCGATCGGCACGAGCACGGTGGCGCCGCTGGCAGCGTTGCGGGAGATCCTGCGCTGGCAAGCGGGTCGATTCCGCTTCACGCCCGGCACCGACGCGAACGTTCCGGCCAATCGACGATCGATAGGTGCATTGCTCATCGAGGCCGTGCGCCTGGACGACGAATCGGCCATGGCCAAGGAAGGGTGGGGCGCCGACGAGGGGCCGACCGGCCGCAAGTCGTGGCCGTTGCTGTCGCCGTCGTCGGTGCCGCCCACCTCGAAGCGAACGCCGCACCCTTCGGCGGCGCGTCGTGCATCGCGCCCGCCGCCCGCGCCCGCGCAGCAGCGCGTGTCGCGCCCGCCGCCTCCGGCCGCAGCGCCGGCCGCTTCGTCGACGGCTCGGCCAGCGGGTGCGCCGCCCCGGCCAGCGGCACCGGTGCGTCGGGCGCCCCCGCCTCCGCCCCAGGCGCAGCGCAAGAAGCCCTGATCCAACCGGCTCGTGCGCGCAGCCCCGGAACATGCTTAGGTCTGTCGCGTGAACCTGCGCTGGCTCTGGGTCGGACTCGGATATGCCCTGCTCGCCGTATTCGGCGTGGTGCTGGCGTTGTGGGTGAACGACGCGGACCCGCTCTGGCATCCGTCGCCGGCCGTGGTGTTGTCGCCCTGGCTTCGCGAGGGGCTGTCGTGCGTGCTCGGCGCGCTGTTCGCTGCTGTGGTGATCGTGGCGACGCGGGCGTTGGTGGCCCATGCAGCCTGGGCGCGCGCGTTGCACCAGGAGCTGCGACCGGTATCGGTGGGCATGAGCACGCCGCTCATCGTGCTGCTGGCCGCGCTCTCGGCCCTGGGCGAGGAACTGTTCTTCCGCGGGTTCCTCACCCCGTGGATTGGCGTGATTGCGCAGGCGCTGGTCTTCGGCGCAGCGCATCAGATCCGCGGTCCGTCGCGTTGGTGGTGGATGGGCTGGGCGGCCTTCGCCGGCCTGGCGCTTGGCCTGCTGTATTGGGGGATTGGTACCCTGTCGGGCCCCGTGCTCGCTCACGCCCTCATCAACGCGGTCAACCTCGCGTACCTTCGTGACCACGACGTGACGGACCGCCCCACCCGACTCGGAGGCTTGCTTCGAACGTGACGCCAGCAGTCGACGACCCGGCCCCTTCGCTGGTGGCTTGCCAGCACCTGCACCTGTGCAGCGGCTGCCCCGCGATGGGCATGCCGTATCAGCAGCAGTTGGCTTTCAAGCAGCAGCGCGTCCTGGCGCCGATATTGCGCTACCCGCAGCTCGCCGGCGTGCAGGTCGAGCCTGTCATCGGCTCCGAGCTTCAGCTCGAATATCGCAGCCGCGCCAAGCTCATGGTCGCCCCCGACTCGTCCATCGGCCTGTTCGCTCGCGACCGTGACCACCAGGTCGTCGATCTGGCCGGATGTCGCATCCTGACGCCGCTCGTGGCGTCCGTGGTCGCGGGTGTCCGGGCCCAGCTGTCCGCCGGCACGCTCGGACTGGTTGCGGGGCGCGAGCTGGTGGCCGTGGACGTGCGCGAGACCGAAGGGGACGACGGCCACGGTGCGCTGCTGACGCTGGTGGTTCGTCGGGACAACCGGCCCAAGGATCCGGTGCTGCGGCAGGCCGCGCGCCGGCTGATGACCGCGGTTCCGCAGATCCGGGGCGTGGCGGCAAACGTCCGGGATGCGCGAAGCATTCAGGTGCTGGGTCCGCAGACCTACCTATTGGCGGGCGAAGGCGTGGTGGTGGACAAGCTGGGCGAGTCCTATCACCACGCGACATTTGGCGCATTCACGCAGGTCAACCGGAAGCAGGCGGCGCGGGTGCATGAGATGGTGGCCGACGCGATCGGTGCGATGCCGGGCGGCATGGCGGGCAAGCGGGTGCTCGAGTTGTACGGCGGGGCCGGGGCGTTGGGCCTGGGGCTGGCGCGGCGGGGTGCGCGAGTGGACATGGTGGAGAGCTTTGCGCCCGCGGCGCAGCGTGCGGCGGACGCAGCGGGCGAGCAAGGGCTGGGTGACCGGTTCCGGGCCTTGGCAGGCGATGCGGCCAGGATGAGCCGCGAGCTGCTGGCGGCAGGCGCGCGCTACGACGTCGTGGTGGTCAATCCGCCGCGTCGCGGCATGTCCGCGGCGACCCGATCCGAGCTGGCGAGGTCGGGCGCCCGGTCCATCGGCTACGTGTCGTGCGATCCGGACACGCTCGCCCGGGACCTGGCGGACCTGTCGATTCGCGGCTACCGAGCCGAAAGCATACGTCCGCTGGACATGTTCCCGCAGACCCACGAGGTCGAGTCGTTCGCGTGGCTGGAGCGACACGCCCCGCCGCCGCCCGCCGTGCTCGCCGAGCACGAGCGCGTGGTCGCTCTGGCCAAGGCCGGCCACGAGCAGGTCGATCTGGCCGGCGTCGGGCGATGGGCTTCGCTGGCGAAGGAGCGCGGCATGACCGTGCTGCTGGACAAGGTCGACGACGAGGTCTCGGGGGTGGTGCTCGTCACGAGCGAGCAGGGCGCGTCGGCGTTGAGGGGAACGGTGCAGGATCCGGAAAGCTCCGAGGCTTACGTCGTGTTGTGCGTGGGGAAGGTGGCCGCGCGGGGCCGGCGGGGTGGCAGCTGGCGTCGCCTGGCGGTCATCGGTGGCCACTCGCTGGTGCGGGTGGAGCGGACGGCACTGGGCGGCGCGCCGATCATGCAGGAGCTTTCGAGGGCGGGGATGCGGGTGGTGGGCGACCGGCGATTCGGCCACGAGGCGACCAACCGGTATTTCGAAGAGCGCCACACGCTGGACCGGCCGTTCGCACACCGGCTTTCCGTGGAATTGGCTTCGGGGGCGCTGGGTCGGGTGTGGCGGGCGCAGGCGCCGCTGCCTGGCGATCTGGCGACGGTGTTGGTGCGGCTCGGCGGTGACGAGACGCTGGCGCACCCTGCCGTCGCGCCGCTGCTCGGGTAGGGGCCGTGGTGGTTGCGGGGCGGTGAGCGGTCAGGCCGTGCGGTGAGCGTCCGATCGATCGCGGAGCAGATCAACACCCGGGTGATCTGGTAGTCTGCCGCTTGTCCGCATGGCGCAGGCATTCGAAAACGAGGAACGACCCCGGATCCTGGTGGTGGATGACGAGAAGTTCATCCGGGATATCCTTGCGGACTTCCTGGGCCTGGAGGGCTACGCGGTGCGAACCGCCCAGGATGGTGTGGCCGCGATGCAGGAGCTGGCGCGCTCGCACTACGATCTGGTCATCAGCGACCTGAAGATGCCGCGCATGGGGGGCATCGAGCTGCTCGAAGAGATCCCGAAGATCAATCCGAACACGCTGACGGTGATCATGACCGGTTTCGGCACGGTGGAGACGGCGATCGACGCGATGAAGCGCGGTGCGTACGACTACGTGCTCAAGCCGTTCAAGATGGAGGAAGTGATCCATATCGTCCAGCGGGGGATCGACAAGCAGCGGCTGGCTGCGGAGAACATGCGTCTGAAGGAGGCGGTGGCGCTCTACCGGGTGAGCGAGGCCATCGCGGCCAGCCTGTCGCTCGAGGAGGTTCTCGCCACGATTGGAGACGCCGCGCTCGACGAGCTCAACGCCGATTTGGTGGCGACCTGGCTCGACGACGGCAAGGGCGGGTTCTTCGAGAGGCAGCGGTTGGTGCGCGAACAGCTTGAGGGCACGCCGCTCGGCAACATCGATCCGGACGCCGTGGCCGGGCAGCTGGCGCAGGACCAGAACCTGGTGGAGCAGGGAGCGAGCGCGTCGCGCTACTTCCGCGAGCAGCCGTCGATCCCGCTGGTGAGCGTGATGGCGGTTCCGCTCAAGATCAAACGCCACCTGTTCGGCTGGGTGCTGCTGGCGTCGTTCTCGCGCAGCATGCGCTACGACGAGGGGCATCGGAAGCTGCTGTCGATCATCAGTGCCAGGGCGGCCGCGGCGATCGAAAATGCGCGGCTCTACGAGGATCTTCGGGCCACCTTCCAGCAGACCATCGAAGGCTTGGCCAAGGCGATCGACAAGATGGACCGATACACCTCGGGGCACTCGGATCGGGTGGCCCACTGGGCCACGGTGCTCGCAGGGCGGCTGGGCCTGACCGCCGAGGTGATCGAGGTGGTACGGCAGTCGGCGCTGATGCACGACATCGGCAAGATCGGGTGCGTGCTGAACCTCAACAAGCCGGGCAAGCTGACCGAGGAAGAGTACGAGGTGTTCAAGAAGCACCCGCAGTACGGCAAGGACATCCTCGACCCGATCCGCTTTCTGCACCCGCTGGTTCCGGGCGTGCACCTGCATCACGAGCGGTGGGACGGCAAGGGCTACCCGCTCGGCCTCAAGGGCAACGAGATCCCGCTCATCGCGCGGATCATCGCGGTGGCCGACGCTTACGACGCGATGACCAGCAACCGGGCGTACCGTCGTGCGCTGCCGCGCGACGTGGCGTTGGGGGAGATCTCCCGGTGCGCGGGATCGCAGTTCGACCCGGAGGTCGCGGCCGCGTTCGTGGAAGGGATCCTCGAGGCGCGCAAGGGCACCGACGACGAGGGCGCGCGCTGAGCACCGCGGCGGATCGGGTGTGGCGACGGGGCGCATGACGCTCGGTCGGGCGCGGCTCGAGAGGGAGGGTGTTGGCGCCGCGATGGTGTGACAGCGGTGCCGATTGCTGGTACGGACCGAGGTCGTGAGCATCAGGAAGATCCGCGCGTGGTGGTTGGGGCGAAGGAGCTACGAGCCCGTCCACGAGCTGCAGAACCGGCTGATGGCAGCGCGTCAGCAAGGCCGGATCGGCGACACGCTGCTGCTCTTGGAGCACGAGCCGGTCATCACGCTGGGGCGGGGCGCCAAGCGCGAGCACCTGCTGCTGGCCGAGGATCGCCTGCGCGAGCGCGGGATCGACGTGTGCGAAACCGCGCGGGGCGGGGATGTGACCTACCACGGCCCGGGGCAGCTGGTGGGATACCCGATTCTCGACCTGTCTCCGGACCGCTGCGACGTGCGTCGCTACGTGGGCGATCTGCTGGGTACGATGAGCGCGGTGGCAGCGACGTTGGGGATCGAGGCCGGGACGGTCGCGCAGTACCCGGGCGTGTGGGTGGACCTGGACTCACCGGCGCGCTGGCCGGGGGAAGCGCACGCCGCCCGGCCGGCCAAGCTCGGCGCGGTGGGCGTTCGGCTCTCGCGCTGGGTCACCATGCACGGCTTCGCGCTCAACGCCACGACGTCGATGGACGCGTTCTCGCTGATTGTGCCGTGCGGGATTCGCGACCATGGAGTCGTCTCGCTCGCCCAACTGTGCGGCTCGGCGCCGTCGCCGCGGGAGCTGGCGCCGGTCGCCGCGGAGCGGCTGTGTGGGATTCTGGGTGCGGAGCTGGCTGGCTTCGAGAGTCTCGAGGAGAGGCAGGACGATTGGCCGGACACGGTGCTCGAGCAGCAGTAGTTGCTGTAACAACTACCTCAAGGCACCTCGAGCACGAGCTTGCCGAACGTCTCGTTGCGCTCGAGGAGGGCGTGGGCCTCGCGCGCCGAGGCCAGGGGAAGCACACGATCGACCACAGGCGCGAGGCGTCCATTTTCGAACAAGGGAACGAGGTTGGCCTGCAGGGCGCGGGCGGCCAGGATTTTCTCCTCGAGCGGGCGGGAGCGGAGCACGGTGCCCGTGATGGTCAGTCTCTTGCCCAGAACGGCGCCCAGGTCGACGTCGACGCGGCGGCCGGCCATCAGGCCTACGAGGATGATGCGGCCGCGAGGCCGAAGGCACTTGAGGTCTTCAGCGAGATAGTCACCGCCGACCAGCTCGAGCACGAGATCGACCGCGTCGGGCCCAACGAAAGCGCCGATAGCGTCGGCGAAGCGTCCGTGGTCCGGCACGACGCCGTGCACAAGGCCGAGGGCCGTGGCGCGATCGAGCTTGTCGCGGGAGCGGGCGGTACCGAGAGGGCGGGCCCCGATGGCGCTGGCCAGCTGGACGGCAGCGGTTCCCACGCCGCTTCCGACCGCATGGATGAGCACGCGCTCGCCGGCGGCGAGGCGGCCTTGCAGGACCATGGCGTCGTAGGCGGTGAGGAACGCTTCGGGCACGGCGGCGGCGGAGACGAAATCGAGGTTGCGGGGCATGCGGGCGAGGGTCCGTGCGGGCAGCACGATCTGCTCGGCGTAGGTGCCACCACCGGCGAGGCCGAAGACCCGGTCTCCGGGCGTCCACTCGGTGACGTCCTGGCCGACCGACTGGACTTCTCCGGCGAATTCCAGCCCTGGAATGTCTGCGGGGGCGCCCGGGGGCGCGGGGTACATGCCCATGCGCTGCAGCAGGTCCGCGCGATTGACGGCGGTGGCGCGGACGCGGACGAGCACTTCGCCGCGTGCGGGGGATGGATCGGGGACGGTTGCGAGCTGGAGGACGTCGGGGCCGCCGGGCCGGGTCACGACAATGGCATGCATGGGAGGATCTCCGAGGAAGGTGGATGGTGTGAGCGGGCGAGGATGGTCGCATACACCGACCGGCGGCGCCGCGCCAGCGGGCAGCGTCGGGGCAAGGCGGAGAGGCACGCAGGCTGAACGCAAGCCTGGTGCATGATTGGCGTTGCAACTTTGACAAGAACGTTCGACGCGGAGCGATGAGCCGGTCGGACACGACAGAAGGATGACGGTTCTCGGGGCGCGAGCGCGTGGAATCCATCGCGCGGGCAGACCAGCGGCCCTGGGCGACGGGAATGGCTGATGAGACAGCTTGTTGGCTTGGGGGGCGCGCGGTTGCTACGATTGCCGTCCCGGGTCGAGCTCCCTGCCGGAAACAAGGGACCGCAGCAGCGCCAGCGCGCCGAACGGCGGGCCAGACGACGCCCGGCGTGGAGGCATGCAGCCCGCCGGCAGGAGCGCGCGGATGTTTGCGGCGCTGGGCAACCGGAACTACCGGCTGTTCTGGGGCGGGCAATCCGTGTCGCTGGTGGGAACCTGGGCGCAGAACGCGGCGGTCTGGTGGCTGGTGCCGACGCGGACCAACTCGCCCCTGGCGCTGGGCCTGGTTTCTCGGCTCGACACCGATTGGGAGTCTGATCGTGGGCGTGATGGCCAAGGCGAGACGGGTCCCGCGTTTCCTTCGCTCGCGCCGTCCGTTCACGACAGCCGGGTCGTAGACGATCTTGAGCCCCCTGGCGAGGTGCGCAGCCCAAACCATGTGGACGATGCCATCCAAACAGCACGCGCTGCCGTCCGGTTGACATCCAACAGGTAGCGGTCTAGATCGACCACGGGTCATGTTGGACCAACGCAGCGATCGGCGGTAGTCTCTCGCTTCAGGGACCGGGGTCTGGCGAGGGGGCCAGCGTCGTTCGAAGGCGGTTGCGTGGCCCCGCTTCCTCCCGCCGTCTTGCTCGAGGTGAACCGTGGCGACCGATCCACTCTGGTACAAAGACGCTGTTGTCTACGAGCTGCGCGTTCGTTCGTTCCTCGATTCGAACGCCGACGGCATTGGCGACCTGCCCGGACTGACCGCTCGGCTCGACTACCTGGCGGACCTGGGGGTCGACGCACTATGGCTGCTGCCGTTCTATCCCTCGCCGTTGCGCGACGACGGCTACGACATCGCGAGCTACGTGGACGTGCACCCGGACTGCGGCACGCTGGCCGATTTCAGAGAGTTCCTGCGGCAGGCGCACCGGCGCGATCTCAAGGTCATCACCGAGCTGGTGCTCAACCACACGTCGGACCAGCACCCGTGGTTCCAGCGGGCGCGCCGTGCGGCGCCGGGGACCAAGGCGCGGGACTTCTATCTGTGGAGCGACGATCCCCGTCGTTTCCAGGAAGCGCGCATCATCTTCAAGGACTTCGAGAGCTCGAACTGGGCCTGGGACCCGGTGGCGAAGGCCTACTACTGGCACCGCTTCTACGCGCACCAGCCCGACCTGAACTTCGACAACCCGGCCGTGCGCAAGGAGATGCTCAGGATCGTCGACTTCTGGCTCAAGATGGGAGTCGACGGCTTGCGGCTGGACGCGGTGCCGTATCTATTCGAGCGCGACGGCACCTCCTGCGAGAACCTGCCCGAGACGCACGGGTTCCTGCGGGAGCTGCGGGCCCACGTGGACAAGCACTACAAGGATCGGATGCTGCTGGCGGAGGCCAACCAGTGGCCGGAGGACGCGGCGGCCTACTTCGGCGCCGGCGACGAGTGCCACATGGCCTTCCACTTCCCGATCATGCCGCGACTGTACATGGCGCTGCGCATGGAAAACAGCTTCCCCATCCTCGATATTCTCCAGCAGACCCCGTCGATTCCCGACACCTGCCAATGGGCGATCTTCCTTCGCAACCACGACGAGCTGACGCTCGAGATGGTGACGGACGAGGAGCGCGACTACCTCGTAAAAGCCTATGCCCGGGAGCGTCGTGCGCGCATCAACCTGGGCATCCGGCGCCGTCTCGCGCCGCTGCTCAACAACAATCGTCGCCGTCTCGAGCTGATGACGGCGCTGCTGCTGTCGCTGCCGGGCACGCCCGTGATTTACTACGGTGACGAGATCGGCATGGGCGACAACGTGTACCTGGGCGACCGGGACGGGGTGCGCACTCCGATGCAGTGGACACCGGACCGCAATGCGGGGTTCTCGACGGTGAACCCGCAGAAGCTGATTCTGCCGGTGATTACGGACCCGGAGTACCACTACCAGGCAGTGAACGTGGAGACGCAGCACACCAATCCGAGCTCGCTGGTGTGGTGGATGCGCCGGACCATCGCGCTGCGCAAGCAGCATCCGGCGTTCGGCCGGGGCACGTTCGAGCCGCTTCGGCCGGCCAACCACCGCGTGCTGGCGTACGTGCGCAAGCTCGGATCGTCGGCGCTGCTCGTCGTGGCGAACCTGTCGCGCTTTCCGCAGCATGTCTCGCTGGATCTGGCGGCCTACGCCGGGCGCGGCGTTCGCGAGCTGTTCGGCAGGGTCAAGTTCCCCAGGATCACCCAAGCCCCGTACGTGCTGACGCTGGGCCCCCACGGCTTCTTCTGGTTCGAGCTGGCCGAAGACCACCCCGCCGCCGACCTGACGACCGCCCCGCGCCTGCCGCTGGTGCACGTCGAGGGAGACGCGCGGAGCCTGGCGCGGATGCTGACCGACGGCGACAAGGGGGAATTGGGGGCCGCGATGCTGGCCTACATCCGTCACTGCCGCTGGTTCCGCGGCAAGGCCCGCCAGCCCTTGGACGCCGAGGTTGTCGCGGCGCAGCCGATTGCGCGCAACGACGCCACCTTCGTGCTGGCGTTCGTGCGCGTGGCCTACGCCGAGGGCGACCCGGAAATCTACCTGCTGCCCCTGGCGCTGGTGTCGGACGCGTTTGGGCCGCCGTCGCTCGTGTGCGAGCTGGCGTGGGCGGACGGCCGGCAGGAGCCGGCGCGGTTCGTGGCCGAGGCCTCGGACGCCCCCGCGCTGGGGCAAGCGTTGCTGGAGCTGGTGGCGTCGCGCAACAAGCTGATGGCCAACGTGGTGTCGTTGGTTGCACAACTAGAGAAAGGGGGGCGCAAGCTGCTGCCGCCGTCGGACGCCACGGTGCCTCGCCGCCTCAAGGGCGAGCAGACGAACACGACGTGGACCTTCGGCGACAAGGTGGTGGCGAAGCTGGTACGCAAGATTGAAGACGGCATCAGCCCGGAGGTGGAGCTGGGCAAGCACCTGTCCGGCGAGGTGCATTTTGCGCACGTGCCGCATCTGATTGGGCACATCGAGGTGATCGCACCACAGACGGAGCCGGCGACGATCCTCGTAGTCCAGGAGCAGATTGCCAATCACGGCGACGCCTGGCGTCTGGTGCTCGACGATCTGTCGCGCTACTTCGAGACGGTACGAGCGCTGCCTCCGGAGCCCGCGCCCACGGCGCCGGGGGGCGGCGCGGTCGACGTGGCGATCGCGCTTGCCCTCGATGCGCAGGCCGTGATCGATGCCGGGCGCGTGGGTCCGCTGGCGCACCTGATGGAGCTGCTGGGGCGTCGTCTGGGCGAGCTGCACCAGGCGTTGGCCTCGGCGCCGGCCGATTCGATGATGGCGCCCGAGCCCTTCACGCCCTTCTTCCAGCGCGCGCTGTACCAATCCCTTCGCAACCTGGTCGTGCGGGTGCTCGGAGCGCTCGAATCGCATGTGGACGACTTCGTGCCCGCCACGCGCGGCTCGGTCCTTCGGCTGGTGGCGTCGCGGGACCGCATTCTGGAGCGCTTCCGCATGCTCGTGGGCGGACCGCTGGGCGGCCAGCGCATCCGCTGCCATGGCGACCTGCACCTGGGCCAGATCCTGTGGACCGGAGACGACGTGGTCTTCATCGACTTCGAAGGAGAGCCGGCCAGGACGATGGGAGACCGCAAGACGAAGCGATCGCCGCTGATCGACGTGGCGGGCATGCTCCGATCCTTCGACTACGCAGTAGAGAAGGCAGTCACGGGCCAGCTGCAAGGCAGCGCCCTGCGTCCGGCCGACGAAAAGACCTTGCGTCCTTGGGCGCGTCGTTGGCTGACGGCGGCGAGCGCGACCTTCCTGCGAGCCTATGTCGGCCAGGCCGGCACCACTGGCCTGTTGCCCGCGGACCTCCAGCAGCTGTCGTCGTTGCTGCGCATCTACATTCTGGAGAAGGCGCTGTACGAAGTGGGCTACGAGGCGAATCATCGACCCGATTGGATCGAGGTCCCCTTGCGCGGCGTGCTGGCGCTGCTGGAGGAGCCGCGGGAAACGAGCGTCTAGCCGCGCGCCGGGGCGCGGGCCCGGAGACCTCGCCACGGAAGGACGGAAGGGAATGGACCGGATGCTGGGAGCGACGATGCAGCAAGGCCGTACGTGCTCATTTCGTGTCTGGTGTCCCCGCGCATCCAGGATGGCCGTGCATCTGCTCACACCCCAAGACCGCGTGGTTGGCATGCAGGGCCTGCCCGACGGCTACTTCGAGGCACGCGTGGAGGCGGTGGGCGAGGGTGACCGCTACATGTATGTCATCGACGGCTCTAAGGAGCGTCCGGATCCGGCGTCGCGCTGGCAGCCCGAGGGCGTGCACGGGCCCTCCGCGGTGGTATCCGGCGCCTTCGATTGGCAGGACGGCGGCTGGTTCGGCGTGCCGCTATCGCGTTATGTGATCTACGAGCTGCACGTGGGAACCTTCAGCGGCGAGGGCACGTTCGAGGCGGTGATTCCGCGGCTCGACGCGCTGCGGGAGCTGGGGATCACGGCGGTGGAGCTGATGCCCGTGGCGCAGTTTCCCGGCGAGCGCAACTGGGGATACGACGGTGTCTACCCGTTTGCCGTGCAGGACAGCTACGGGGGAGTGCGCGGGCTCAAGCGCCTGGTCGATGCGTGCCACGCCCGGGGCATGGCGGTGATCGCGGACGTGGTCTACAACCACTTGGGGCCGGAGGGCAATTACCTGTGGGACTACGGTCCGTACTTCACGAGCCGGTACAAGACGCCGTGGGGAGACGCGGTGAACTTCGACGGCGAGGGAAGCGACCATGTGCGGCGCTACTTCATCGAGAGCGCGCTGATGTTCCAGCAGGAATATCACGTGGACGCCTTGCGGGTCGACGCGGTGCATGCGATTCACGACCAGTCGGCTCGTCCTTTCCTGCAAGAGCTTCAGGAAGTCCTGCAGGAGGCGGCGCTACGAGCCAATCGACGATTCCACGTGATTGCCGAGAGCGATCTGAACGACCCGCGGGTCATCCGGGATCGGCGACTGGGGGGCATGGGGCTGGATGCGCAGTGGAGCGACGACTTCCACCACGGCCTTCACGCGCTGCTGACGGGCGAGTCGGACGGCTACTACGCGGACTTCGGGAGCATGACGCTGCTGGCGGAGGCGCTGCGGCACGGATATGCATATACGGGCCAGGTGTCGGCGTACAGGAAGCGTCGTCACGGCGCGCCGCCTTGGGGCTGCGAGCCGGGGCAGTTCGTGGTGTGCGCGCAGAACCACGACCAGGTGGGCAATCGCATGATGGGAGAGCGGCTGGCGTCGCTGGTGTCCTTCGAGGCGGTCAAGACGGCGCTGGCGTGCGTGGGATTGTCGCCGTTCGTGCCGCTGCTGTTCATGGGCGAGGAGTACGGCGAGACGGCGCCGTTTCTGTATTTCGTGTCGCACGGCGACGCGGAGCTGCTAGCCGCTGTGCGTCGTGGGCGACGGGAGGAGTTCGCGGCATTTCGCGACCGGGGGGAGCCGCCGGATCCGGGGGCGCCGGCCACGTTCGAGGGTTCGCGGCTGCGCTGGGAGCGGCGCGAGGAAGGGCGCGGCGCGGTGCTGGTGCGCTTCGTGCGAAGGGTGTTGGAGCTTCGCCGCACGTGCAAGGCGCTGTCCGCGGCAAGGGTCGATCGGATGGTGGTGACCTCGAGCGAGCAGGACAAGACGTTGGTGGTGGTGCGCAGCGTGGGCCGCCGCCACGCGCTGTGGGCGGTGAACTTCGGAAACGAACGCGCGAGTGTGGATGTCGAGGCGCCGGCGGGTACGTGGGATTCGGCGCTGGACTCCTCCGCGCCGGCATGGTCGGAGCAGGCGGTGCCGAGCGACACGGCCGGGGAACCGTCGGAGCGCAGGACGACGTCGACGCTGGGCTGCCGGCTGAGCGTGGGGATGGCGCCGCGGTCGGTGCAGGTCTGGACGAAGACGCCGGCGCCGGAGGCAGAGGAATGAACCGTTACGTCTGCGTGCACGGGCATTTCCACCAGCCTGCCCGGGAGAACCCGTGGCTCGAGCGCATCGAGCTGCAGGACTCTGCGTATCCGTACCACGACTGGACCGAGCGGGTGACGGCGGAGTGCTATGCACCGAACGCCTCGGCGCGGATCCTGGACGCGGCGGGCAGCATCGCGAGGATCGTCAACAACTACGAGCGAATCAGCTTCGACGTGGGGCCGACGCTGCTCAGGTGGTTGGAGGAGCATGCGCCGGCGACCTACGAGGCTATCCTGAAGGCGGACCTGGCGAGCCGCAAGCGCTTCTCGGGGCACGGGTCGGCGATGGTCATGCCCTACAATCACATGGTGATGCCGCTGGCGAGCGCGCGGGACAAGCGAACGCAGCTGCGCTGGGCAATCAAGGACTTCGAGCGCAGGTTTCGCCGGTCGCCCGAGGGGGCGTGGCTGCCGGAGACCGCGGTGGATCGGGAGACCCTCGAGGTGCTGGCCGACCACGGCATCGCCTTCACGCTGCTGGCGCCGTCTCAAGCCCTGGCCGCGAGGCCCGGGCCGGACAGGGAGTGGACAGACGTCTCGGGGGGCCGCATCGATCCGCGACGGCCCTATTACGTGCAGCTGGCGCAGGAGCGCGGTATCGCGGTGTTCTTCTTCGACGCGGGCATCTCGAGGAGCATCGCGTTCGAGCACCTGCTGGACGACGGCCACCGGTATGCGAGGCGGCTGCTCGCGGCATTTCGCGAGGACGACGAGCCGCAGCTGGTGCACGTGGCGAGCGACGGGGAGACGTACGGGCATCATCACCGTCACGGGGAAATGGCGCTGGCGTACGCGTTGGAGCGGATCGACGAGGACCCGGCGGCGCGGCTGACCAACTATGGGGAATACCTGTCGCTGTATCCTGCACAGCAGGAGGTTCGATTGGCGGAGCTCACGGCGTGGAGCTGCTCGCACGGGTTGGGCAGGTGGACGACGGACTGCGGGTGCCGGAGCGCGGAGCGGCCGCAATGGAACCAGAGGTGGCGCACGCCGCTGCGCGAGGCGATGGATGGGCTGCGGGACGCGATGGCGCCGTTGTTCGAGGGGGGAACGGCGGGGCTATTGCAGGATCCGTGGCGTGCGCGCGACGAGTACATCCAGGTGGTGATGGATCGGAGCGAGGAGAAGCGAAGCGCATTTTTGGAGGCCCAGGCGAGCAGGGAGCTGACGAGCGATGAGCGCGTGCGGGTGCTGCAGCTGCTGGAGGCGCAACGTCACGCAATGTTGATGTTCACCAGCTGCGGCTGGTTCATCGACGACCTCTCGAGCCTGGAGACGGTGCAGGTGATGAGCTGCGCGGCGCGGGCGATGCAGCTGACGCGTCTGGCGACCGGGGAGGACCTGGAGCCGGGGTTTTTGGAGATTATTGCGCAGGCCAAGAGCAATATCGCTGCACAAGGCGACGGGCGCACGATCTACGAGAAGCGCATAGCCCATGCGGCGGTGGACCTGGACAAGGTGGCGGCGCACTATGCAATAAGCTCGCTGCTGGCGCGCCGGCCCGAATCCGCCTCGGTGTACTGCTACGACGTATCGCCACGAGACTTCCGCAAGCACGCGGTGGGCAACGCGGATGTGGTGCTGGGGTGTGCGCGGTTCACCTCGCGCATCACGACCGAGTCGCGGGACGTGGCGTTCGCGGTGATGCACTTCGGCCACCAGAACGTGAGCGCCGGGGTGCGGTCGGTGAAGGACGAAGACTCGTGGGCGGGGCTGCTCGCGCGCTTCGACGACGCGGCGGCCCGGGGCGACGTGGCCACGATGCTGCGCACCCTCGACGGGTGGTTCGACAAGCTGCCCTTGTCGATATCGTCGTTGTTCCTCGACGAGCAGCGCAAGTTCCTCGACGAGGTGCTGCACGCGACGTTGTCGGAGGACGAGAGCCTGTTCAAGCAGGTCTACGACCGCAGGGCGCCGCTGATGCGCACGCTGACGGCGATGAGCGCGCCGTTGCCGTCGGTGCTCAAGGCGGCGAGCGAGTTCGTGATCAACGCGGAGCTGAGGCGCGAGCTGTCGAGTGCGTCGCTGGCGATCGAGACGCTGCAGCCGATTCTGGAGGACGCGCGCAGGTGGGAGGTGGCGCTGGACGTGGCGGGGCTGGGATTTGCGCTGCAGAAGAACCTGGAAGAGCACATGGAGCGTCTGCACGCCGATCCGCTGGACGCCGACCGGATCGATACGGTGGAGCGGCTGGTGGGGGCGCTGGCGGATCTGCCTTTCAGCGTGGATCTGTTCCGCGTGCAGAACCTATTTCACGGAGCAGCGCGGATGGCGCTGATCGACCTGCGGGAGCGCGCCGACGAGGGCGACGAGACCAGCCGCCGGCAAATCAAGCAGTTCCTCGACGCGGGCAGAAAGCTGGGATTGAGCATGAACGACCTCGAACAGGAGACGGGCAGCGCCACGCTGGCAGCGGTGGTCAAGTCGATTCTGCGGGAGGCGTCCGTGCCGCTGGCGACCTACCGGCTGCAGCTGGGGCCGTCGATGGACTTCGCGGCCGTGCGCGATCTGACGGAGTACTTTCAGGGGCTGGGGGTGACGCACTGCTATCTATCGCCGATCTTCCAGGCCCGCAGGGGCTCGTCGCACGGCTACGACGTCTGCAATCACGGTGTCATCAGCCAGGTGCTGGGGGGTGAGGAGGCGCTGCTGGCGCTCAGCGGCAGCCTGCGGGAGCGGGGTCTTGGGGTGGTGCTCGACACGGTACCGAACCACATGGGCATCGGGGATCCGGCCAACATCTGGTGGAACGACGTGCTGGAGAACGGGCCGAGCTCGTCCTACGCGCACTTTTTCGACATCGAGTGGTCGCCGGTCAAGCCCGAGCTGGCGGACAAGGTCTTGATTCCGGTGCTCGAGGACCAGTACGGGCGGGTGTTGGAGGCGGGCAAGCTGTCGCTGGCCTACGAGGAGGGCTCGTTCGTGGTGTGGCACTACGACACGAGGCTGCCGGTGGCGCCCCGAACGTACGCAAATATCCTTCGTCACAGCCTCGAGACGTTGACCTCGGTGTTGGGGCCGGAGCACGGCGACGTGATGGAGCTGCAGAGCATCATCACGGGGCTGGGATATCTGCCGAAGCGCACGGAGCTGGATCCGGAGAAGGTGGCGGAGCGCAACCGCGAGAAGGAGGTCGCGAAGATGCGAATCGCGCGGCTGTGCGCGGCGAGCCCCACGGTGCGACGGGCGGTGGAGGCGTCGGTGGCGGCGTTCAACGGGCGGGTGGGCGATCCGCGAAGCTTCGACCTGCTCGACCAGCTCTTGGAGGACCAAGCGTATCGTCCGGCGTTCTGGCGCGTGGCGGCCGAGGAGATCAACTACCGGCGGTTCTTCGACGTCAACGATCTAGCGGCGATTCGGACGGAGGATCCGGACGTGTTCCGGCAGACGCACCAGTTGGTGCTGCGGCTGTTGTGCGACGGGGTGGTGAGCGGGCTGCGGGTGGACCACATCGACGGGCTGAACGACCCTGGGGGATATCTGCAGCAGCTTCAGCGTGAGTATCTGACGCTCCGGGCGCGGAGGAGGCTCGAGCGCGGGCGCACGACGCTGCCGGACGACGAGACGCTGCAGGCGCGCATCGTGCGCATCCTCGCCATGCGTCAGGCCGAGCAACCGGCGGGGGCGCGAGCGGTCCGGCCGCTGTACGTGGTTGCCGAGAAGATCCTGGGGGATGGCGAGCGGATTCCCGACGACTGGGCGGTGGCGGGCACGACGGGCTACGAGTTTCTCGCCCAGGTCAACGGCCTGTTCGTGGACGGGTCGAACGAGCGGGCGATCGACCGGCTTTACGCGGAGTTCACGGGACGCGACGAGCCGTTCGCGGAGATCGTGGTACAGAGCAAGACCTCGACGATGGAGAACGCGATGGTCAGCGAGATCACGGTGCTCAGCCACCAGCTCGAGCGCATCGCTGCGCGCAACCGGCGTTACAGGGACTTCACGCTGGGATCGTTGACCGCGGCCGTGCGCGAGTACATCGCCGCCCTCGACGTGTATCGCACATACGTCACGGAGCCGGGGGCGATCACCGAGCGGGACCGCACGTACGTGGAAGGGGCCATCGAGGAGACGAAGCGGCGCAATCCGGCGATGCCCGAGGAGGTGACCGGGTTCCTGCGGGACACGCTGCTGTTGGAGAATCTGGGGGACTTCCGGCCCGAGGAGCAGCAGAGGCTCGTCGCGTGGGTGCGCAAGTTCCAGCAGCTCACCGGCCCGGTGATGGCCAAGGGCGTGGAGGACACGGCCTACTATGTGTACAACCGCCTGGTGTCGCTCAACGAGGTAGGGAGCCACCCGAACCGGTTCGGGGTCGACGTCGCCACGTTTCACCAGCACAATGTGGAGTTCGCCGTGCGTCACCCGCACGGTCTGCTGACGACCTCCACGCACGACACCAAGCGTGGAGAGGACGTGCGCGCGCGGATCAGCGTGCTCTCGGAGATCCCCGGCGAGTGGGCGGAGACGATCGAGCGTTGGACCACGTGGAACGCGGTGCACAAGACGTCGGTGGACGACGAGGCGGCGCCGGACCGCAATGACGAGTATCTGCTGTACCAGACGCTGACGGGTGCGCTGCCGATGGAGATGATATCGGCTTCGGTGAGCGAGGAGAGTCCGGGCTGGGCGTCGCTGCGCGAGCGGGCGTGCTCCTACATGGCAAAAGCCACCAAGGAGGCCAAGGTGCACACGAGCTGGATGCGGCCGGACCGGGAGTACGACGACGCGGTCCGATCGTTCGTGCAAGCGCTGCTGACGCCGGGCGTGTCGCCGTCGTTCCTGCCCGACCTGCAACGATTCACGGCGCGCGTAGCCTTCTTCGGCATGCTCAACGGGCTGTCCCAACTCGCACTCAAGCTCACGTGTCCCGGGGTGCCCGACATCTATCAGG
>JAJZQG010000029.1 GCA_021847645.1 Myxococcales bacterium | reverse complement strand
CGGCCGCACGCGACCTCTGGTGCCCTTCGTTTCCCCGCCGAGCTTCGCTGGCGTTCCGTGTTCGCGTTCCTGTTGCTTGTTCCTAGCTGCTAGTTTTCCGGAAGGCTTTTCGGATGGGGTCGAGCTATGAACCCCCGACAGGACTGAACAACCCCCTGGGCTGAAGAAGTTTCCCTCGTCTCGAATCTGCCGATCGGGGACAGCTGAGGCCTGCCGACTCTATCCTGCAGGAGCTGCGAGCGCAGCCGGGCTGACCGTGCAGCGCGGCCGGGGGGGCGGTTCGCGGACGCGGACCTTCGCTCATCTGACGGCCTACGGCCCCATGCTACACTTCGACGCATGGGCCTCAGCGGCTACGCTCTCGATCCGGCCGATCCGCGCGCACCGACGCACGAGCAGTGGGAGGCGATGTCGCCTGCCGAGCGCGAGCGCGTGGTCCAGATGCTGCCGTCGGAGCTGCCGCGACGAACCGCGCCCGAGGGCGACCTGCACCGCATTCCGAAGGAGAAGGCCACCGGCGCGCTCGGCGAGTTCTTCCGTCGCATGGGACGGCGCGTGTACCTGTCGGCCGAGCTTCCGGTCTACTACCCGGGTGAGCCGTGGTTCGCCCCGGATCTGATCGCCGTGCTCGATGTCGATCCAGACGCGCGCGACAGGTGGGTCGTGTCCGCCGAAGGCAAGGGGCTCGACTTCGTCCTGGAGATCACGCTCTCGGGGGATCGGCGCAAGGACCTCGAGAAGAACGTCGCTCGGTACGCCTCGCTCGGCATCCCCGAGTACTTCATCCTCGACCTGCGGGCGCAGCGCATCGTGGGCTACCGTCTCGACAGTGAGCGGCCCGGCTCGTACACCGCGATCGTTCCGCAAGCAGGCCGGTGGGCCTCGGGCGTGCTGGGGCTCGACCTGGTGATGGAAGGCGGGAGGATACGCTTCTACGCGGGGTCGGCCGAGTTGCTCGAGACCGACGAGCTGATCGGGCGGCTGACGCGCATGGTCGACGGCCTGGTGCGCAAGCAAGAGGATCTGGCGCGCACGCTCGAGGAGGAGCGGAGGCGGGCAAGCAGGTTGGAAGAGCGAGCGAGCAGCGCGGAGGAGCGGGCGAGCAGCGCGGAGGAGCGGGCGGCGCGCTTGGCCGAGCGGCTGCGCGCGCTGGGCGTCGATCCGGACGAGCCGGACCCGGTCGATCGCGGCTAGAGGCGCGCGCATCCACCTGTGCTACGCACCGGCCATGATCCCTCGGTACACGCCGTCCGACTTCGCCCAGCTCTGGTCCAACGACGCCCGGTATGCCGCGTGGCTCGAGGTCGAGCTCGCAGCGTGCGAGGCGATGGAGGGCGCCGGCCTGGTGCCCGTGGGCACGGCGGCGACGCTTCGCGCGATGGGGCTGAAGCTCGACGCCGCGCGCATCGACGAGATCGAGCAGACCACGCGCCACGACGTCATCGCGTTCCTGACGCACGTCGAGGAGCTCGCCGGGCCGTCGGCGCGCTGGCTGCACCGCGGGATGACCTCGAGCGACGTGCTGGACACCAGCTTCGCGATGCTGCTGGCGCGCGCTTGCGACATGCTGCTCGCGCGCTTCGGCAAGCTGACCGCGGCGCTGGCTCGCCGCGCGGACGAGCATCGCCACACGGTGATGATCGGGCGGTCTCACGGCATCCACGCCGAGCCGGTGACGTTTGGGCTGGTGATGGCGGGGCATCACGCCGAGGCGTGCCGGGCCAAGGCGCGGCTCGAGGCGGCGCGCAAGGAGATCGCGGTGGGCAAGCTCGCGGGTGCGGTGGGCACCTACGCGCACCTCGATCCGGAGGTGGAGCGCAGGGCGCTGGCGTCGCTGGGCCTCGAGCCCGAGACGGTGTCGACGCAGGTGGTGGCGCGCGATCGTCACGCGGCGCTGTTCGCGGCGCTGGCGTTGGGCGCAACGGCGATCGAGCGCATCGCGACCAACGTGCGTCACTGGCAGCGCACCGAGGTGGGCGAGGCGGAGGAGAAGTTCGGCAAGGGGCAGAAGGGCTCGAGCGCGATGCCGCACAAGCGCAACCCGATCCTGAGCGAGAACCTGTGCGGGCTGGCGCGCCTGGTGCGAGCGGCCGTGGTGCCGGCGCTGGAGGACGTGTCGCTGTGGCACGAGCGCGACATCTCGCACTCGTCGGTGGAGCGGATGATCGCGCCGGACGCGACGTCGACGCTGGGGTTCATGCTGGACCGCGGCGCGCGATTGGTCGACGAGCTGGTGGTGTATCCGGAGCGCATGCGTGCGAACCTGGAGCGCACGGGCGGGCTGTACTTCAGCGAGGCGCTGCTGCTGGCGCTGGTGGACAAGGGCCAGGCGCGTCAGGCTGCGTATGTGATGGTGCAGCGAAACGCGATGAAGGCGATCGAGGGCAGCGGCACGTTCCGCGAGAACCTCGAGCGCGACGACCAGGTCGTGAAGCTGCTGGGCAAGGACGGGATCGCCCGGTGCTTCGACCTTCAGCACGCGCTGCGGCACGTGGACGGGATCATCGATCGGAGCCTGAAGGGCGTCTGACCGTCGCACGAGACGCGAGGGAGTGGGCTCGAACGCGCCAGGCCGCGCGCGCGATGAGCCACAGGATCACGGCGACATGCCGCGCGCGCAGCTCGCTCTTTTCGTCGGCGTAGACGGGGCGCACGACCACATCGACGGTGCGCATGCCGCGTTCTCGAAGCTGGCCGAGCAGGTCGTTGGGGTAGCCGAAGCGCGGCCAGAGCGCGTCGAGATCGAGGAGCAGCAGGGCGCGGCGCGAGATCGCCGTGTAGCCGCACTGGCTGTCGGACAAGCTGTCGAGGCCCAGGGCCAGGCGCGTGCAGGCGCTCATCACGGAGCCGCCCAGCCGGCGCGCGAGCGGCATGCGCGCCACCTCGGGGTGATGCAGCCGATCGCCCTTGGCGTAGTCGGCCGCGCCGTCCAGGATCGGCCGAAGCAACGACGGCAGGTCGTGCGGGTGCATCTGGTTGTCGCCGGCCATCACGACGACAACGTCCGCCTCGTGCTCGAGCGCGTGCTTGTAGCCGGTGGCGATCGCCGCACCCACGCCGCGGTTGACCTCGTGGCGCAGCACCATCACGCGATCGTCGCCCACCGCGTGCGCGGCGCCGCTCGTGTCGTCGTCGCTCGCGTCGTCCACCACCACGATGCCGTCGACGAGCGGTGGGATGCCGCGCAGGGTACGCGCGACGAGGCGTTGCTCGTTATGGGCCGGGACGACCACGAAGACGCGTGCGCGATCGAACATGGGATGGAAGGGCGAAGCCGCGCGACGTCAGGACGCGCGAGGGATGCTTCGCATACGGCGAGCCGGAGGGCTACTTGGCTTCTTCCTTGTCCTTGTCGGCAAGGCGCGCGGCGGCCGGCTCTTCCAGGGCCTCGTGCGACGCGGCGCTGCGCTTGCCGGAGATCAGGCCGATCACGCGACCGATCAGGTCGGGTATCTGGTCGAACAACTGGCCGAGCATCTGCTCGGGCTCGCCGTCCACCGCCATCAGCCGCGGGCGGCCGTCCTTGGAGACGGCGACGACGGCGATGGGCTCGATCTGGACGCCGCCGCCGACGCCACGGCCGCCGTAGTGCCCCTCGCCCGTGTCGCCGTGACCGCCGGCGCCCACGGTGGCAGCGCCGAATCCCATGCGCACGCGATGGATGGGCACGAGCATCGCGTCGCCGGCCTGCAGGGGTTCGCCGACTACGGTCTCGATCTTCGAGATCTGGTGCATGCCGTCGATCAGGTTGTCCACTACGCTTTCGAGCTTACCGGCCATGTTGGGCCTCCCTATCCAGATGAGGCGCAGCCGCCAGCTTGCGTGGCTTGGGCTTGCGCAGCTTGATGTTGGTAATGACAAAGGCAATCGTCGAAAAGAGGATGCGAAGGGGCAAGAGCGCCGTGTCGAGCTCCATCTTGGCCTCGCCCCGCGTCAGCTCTTCCCACTTGGGCTCGACCCGGAAGGTGCCCAGCGGCGCGAGCAGCCCCGCGACCGTGGACAACAACCCAAACGTCATGCCCGTCCAGGCGAAGTCCGACAAGCTGTAGACCAGCTCGCCTTCCATGCGGTTGACACGAACGAACCGCAGCTGCCTGCGCAGGAACTGCCGAAGTGCGCGCAGGTCGAACCAGCGCTGCACCTGATCGTGCCACCGCTCGAGCTTGCGGATGATGCCGTCCTTGTCGGCCGTCGGCTCCTGGGGCTTGCGCTCGGTGAGCTTCTTCCACGTGCCCGGGGTGATCGTGCGGTGAAGCAGCTTGCGGTCCAGCACATAGACCTGAACGACAGGCAGGATGCCGTGGGCCGCGGCAAAGGCGATCGTGACCAGGTCCAGGATCTCCAGCGCACCCGCGAGGAACCAGCTCTTGCCGAACTCGCCCCGGGCCTTGAGGTTCCCGCGGATCGGGATCGGCGCGTAGACGGCCACGATCAAGCCCAGCAGGAGCTTGCGCGCCACGAGCATGGCCGCCAGAGCGGTCGTCGCTCCAGCGATGGCCGACACGATGAGTGCCGCCCTTGTCAGCTCCGGCCATAGCGCTTGGTACCACTGCACGATCCCGTCGTTTCTGGTCCTCGAGGTTCACATCGCCAACCGCCCGGCGAGCGGCCTACTTCTTTTCGTCCTCGGGCTTGGGTGGCAGCACCTGGTTGACGGTATCGGGCAGCACGTCGATGGCGCGCTGGATGATGGCCTTGGCGCCGCGGCGTACGGTCAGCATCTGGGCGTTGCCGCCCTTGCTGACCACCACGAACGCGCGGGGCTCGACCACCAGCCCGCCTCCCGCGCCGCCGAGATCGACGGCAGCACCGCGGCTGGTGACCTCGCCGGTCACGTCGCCCGAGCCGGTTCCGAAGCCGACCGAGACCCTGCAGAGTGGCACGACGTGGTTGTCAGCGAAGTTCATGGGTCGTCCGACCACGGATTCGGACTTGGAAACACGATATAGCTGCTGCATCAGGTGGGTTACGAGATCGTCCAGTTCCATCAGCGTTCTCCAATCCCTTCTGGGGTGACATGCCGCCACGGCGCGCGCTGGGCACAACAGACCGCGGGTCCGTGTCATCACAAACGTCAGAAGCACGTCCTGCTCCCCGTGCCGAAAACCACAGAAGAGCACCGCCGGGTCAAGAGTCAACCTGAACATGCAACCCGCGTGCATCGCGTCCGGATTCGGGCTATCCGACGGGGCGGGCCTGCTCGAGGAAGCACGGGTCGAGGCCCACGCAAGACCACCAGGAGATAAGGATGAACAAGCAGAAGTTCGACGAGCTGCTCCAATTCGCCATCCAGGAGGAGCAGGCAGCGTTCGAGTTCTACACCGGGCTGGCCGGCAAGGTGACCGACGACCACGTCAAGCAGACGCTGCTGGACTTTGCCAACCAGGAGCGCGGGCACAAGGCGAAGCTCGAAGCGGTGCGCGCGGGCCGCAAGCTCGACATCGGTGCCGTGGCCAACGTGCCGGACCTGAAGATCGGCGACTACCTGGTCGAGGTGGAGGTCACGCCCGACCTGTCGTTCCAGGGCGCGCTCATCATCGCCATGAAGAAGGAGAAGGCGGCGTACCGGCTGTACATGGACATGGCCGCGGCCGCTCCGGACAAGGATACCCGCGAGGTGTTCCTGTTCCTCGCGCACGAAGAAGCCAACCACAAGCTCAACTTCGAAGTGCAGTACGACGAGCTCATCTACCAGGAGAACTGACCTGGCAGCGACGGCCGGCGCGGGCCGCCGTTCTCCCGACCTCTGCCGCTCGCGCTGCGCGAGGCGACGACCGGGCGCGCTTGCAGGAAACCGGACGGCCGTGCCTGTTCCGGCCGGCAGGCAGCGCCTCGCCTTTCCATCGAGCTCCCAGCCGACCGGCGCGCGGGCTCCGACACGACCGCCGCAAATGTGCCTCGCACCGAGGCCGCGTGATAGGAGCCACCAGAGGCCCGCCCGATCCCGCGGCGGCAGACGCTCGAGCCTGGAAGGCGATGGATGCTCCGGTCCCATCAGAGGCTGTGGATGACATGAGCGGCGTCGAGCCGCCCGCGTCTTCAGCGGAGCGTTCGCCCGGCGTGCAGACGCCCAGGGGCGGCAACGCCAAGCCCGGCTTGTGGGTGTCCACGACCTACTTCGCCGAAGGCTACCCCTACTCCATCGTCAACAACCTCGCCGAGGTCATGTTCAAGGAGATGGGCGCCAGCCTGCAGGTGATCGGGCTGACATCCCTGCTCCACTTGCCGTGGAACCTCAAGTTCCTCTGGGCGCCGTTGGTGGACCAGATCGAGACCAAGCGCCGGTGGCTGGTCTGGGTCGAAGTCGCCCTGACGATCGGCCTGGTCGCGCTGTCGCTGTCGGCCTCCGGCTCCCACCTGCTCGTGGCGGCCGCCGCCTTGTTCGTCGCGCTCGCCGTGCTCGCGGCCACCCACGACATCGCCATCGACGGCTACTACCTCGAGGCGCTGGACACCGCTGGTCAGTCGCGCTTCGTCGGGTTCCGCGCCATGGCGTACAAGGCGGCGAGCCTGCTGGTGCGCGGGCCGATCGTCATGTTGATCGGCTGGGTCGGCTGGCGCCTGGGGCTCGCGGCCGCAGCAGCCGTGATGGCCGCCCTGACGATCGTGCACTGGCGCGTATTGCCCGGCATCGAAACGCGCAAGCGGCCGTGGCTGGCTTTCGTGCGATCGGCCATCCGGCCCCGCGTTCTCACCGTCGGCGCCGCCCTCGCCGCCGCGATCATCCTTGCGCGACGATTCGGCCACTGCCCTTCCTGGCTGTCGTCCTTGCGGCAGGCGCTGCCGTCCATGCCGTGGCTGGCCGAGCTGTCGGCCGGCAGCTGGATCGCAATCGGCCTGCTGGCCGTCCTGGCGCTCGGCCTGGCCGTGCGCAAGCCGCTCGCACGACGCATGGCGCTGCGTGAGTCGGCGTACGCCGCGGCCTTCGTGGACTTCATGGCGCGGCCGATGGTCGGACGCGTGCTGGCGTTCGTGGTGCTGTTCCGCGCCGGGGAGTCGTTCCTGCAAAAGATGAAGTGGCCGTTCCTGCGCGACGTGCTGCACCTGTCGCTGGATCAGTACGGCTTCGCGAACGGCACGCTGGGCGTGGTCGCATCGTTCCTCGGGACGTTCGCCGGCGGCTGGCTGATCTCGCACCAGGGCCTGCGACGATGGATCTGGCCGTTCGCTCTGATGCAGAACGTGCTGCACCTGCTGTACATGGGACTGGCGATCGCCGGGGCCCGCATGGCCGTCGGGCTGCTGCCCATCGGCTTGGTCATCATGCTCGAGAACTTCGGCGAAGGCCTGGGAACCGCCGTGTTCATGGTCTACCTGATGCGAAGCTGCGACCCGTCCCACAAGGCGTCGCACATGGCGATCCTCACGGCCCTGATGAGCGTGAGCTTCACGGTGGCCGGAGTCGCGAGCGGGTTCCTCGCGAAGGCGATGGGCTTCGCCTGGTTCTTCGGCTTCACGTTCCTGGCCGCGCTGCCCGGCATGGTGCTGATCGCGTTCCTGCCCAACATCGACGGTCCGTCGCAGCGCGCTCAAGGCTCGCCGAGCAGCTGAGCCTTGGGCTCGGTCAGGGCGCGCGCAGGCTCAGGGCTCTTGGCTCCGTGCGCCGAACCGGCCGACGGCCAGGCCCAAAGCTGCGGCCAGCAGCAGGGCGACGGCTGCGAACCACGGATCGGAGCCGCGCGGTTGCGTGTGCGTGTCGCCCGACGCGGGCGGTCCGGACACGGGCTCGGCCGGAGTCAGACGCGGGGCGAGCACGCTGGGTGCGGAGGCGGCTGCGGGCGGAGGGCCAGCCTCGAGCGGACGATACCGGGCGATGGGCATGGTCTCGAGGGTCGCGTCGCCCATGGCGTCCCAGGTTTCGTAGGAGTTGTAGCTCCAATCCAGATAAGGCGTGCCGCCGCCTTCGATCGTGGTGACGAGCTGGCGGTTGCTGCGCCCCCCGAAGTACGCGCCCCGCTCGCCGGGCGGCTCTCCGTGCGCGGCGTTGGCGTCGAGGGGAACCCAGCCGTAGCCGGGCAGCCACGCCTCGGCCCAGCGATGGAAGACATCATCGAAGCTGGCCTGGTCGCCGCGCTCGGAGACCGCGCCGACATAGCGGGCGGGGATCCCTGCCTTGCGAAGCATCGCAACGAGCGCGAAGGTGTACTCGCTGCAGCTGCCGGTGCCTCGTTTCAGCACGGCCGCGGCGTCGTCCCAGCCGGCGCTGCGATCGTAGGTGATGACCTTTGCGATGTGCTCGTAGATCGCGCGCGCCTTGTCGTAGGTGGTCGTCTTGCCATCGGTGACCTTGTCCACGATCGCGGCCAACTCGGGCGATGACAGATCGTACTTCTTGCCGTCGGCCAGCCATGGCTTCATCGACGCGGGGATCGGATCGCGATTGACGCGCTCGGGCAGGATGTGGAAGCGCAGGCGGTACAGGGCGAAGTCGCCCTCCCAGCGCACGGTGCGCTCCTTGCCGGCGGGCAGCGAGCCGAGCTCAAACACGGCGATCTGCTGGCCCCAAGCGTCGGTGATGACGCGCGACGGGGTCGGGTCGAACTTCAGGGCGCCCAGGATATGCTGGCCGGGGATCTCGCGGGGCACGGCGACGTAGCTCACGAGGTTCGAGACGGTTCCCGTTCCCTTGCCGCGATAGGCGACGGAGTAGCTGATGTGGACGCGCCGGGGCTGGTCCTCGACATACGGCGTGTCATCGGGCAGCGCCACGCGCGAAAGGCGCCTCGTCTGGTAGTCGGCAACCCACAGGGTTCCATCGGCTGCCGCAAGCGCGTTGGGATAGGGCCCCGGCGACGGCAGGATCGTCAGCACCGCGCCGTCGCGCCGGTCCACCCTGTACAGCTCGTCCTTGCCATGGTCGGCGACCCACAAGTACCGGCCGTCAAAGGCCAGGCCGCTCGGTGCCTTCGCAGGCGCTTCGAAGCTCTGGATCGTGGTGCCGTCGTCCGCGTCGATCTCGTGGATCTTGGCGTTGCGTGCGTCGGCGACCCACAGGTGCGCGCCGTCCCAGGCCATGCCCGCAGGCCACTGCTCGTAGAACGGAATGGTCGACGGGCTCAGCTCGGTCGAGGTCGAGCGGCGGGTGATGTAGTCGAGATTGCGGTCGGCAATCAGCAGGGTACCGTCGCGCACGGCGAGGCCCGTGGGCGCAAAGCCAGGCACCTCGAAGCGCGAGACGATGGCGCCGTCGGCAGCGCGGACCTTGACGACCGCCGGGGCGGTCATGTCGGAGATCCAGAGGAAGTCGCCGTCGACGGCGAGGCCCATGGGCTCGTCGACGGGACACGGCAGTTCGGAGAGGACTTGTCCGCCGTAGGCGAGCGCGGTGGATGCGGGCAGGCAAAGGGCGGCGAGCGCTGCGGCGAAGGCACAGGGTTTCAATGGCCACCTCGGAGAGAGCCGGTGCACGGTCGGCCGTGCGAACGGGGTGGCGCCACGATGGATCGAACGCTGGCTCACGACAAGCGCCGGGCGTGTGGTAGTTTCAGCAGCATGCGGGCCGGAGCGAGCCGGCCCGGCGAGGAACGAAGATGAACCGATTGTCCGCCGCTTGCCTTTCGGCTGCTGCTGCGAGCGCTGTCCTGCTGGTGTCGTCGGCGGCGAGCGCAGCCGCTCCCCCCAAGATCCGCTTCCTCGACGTGGACTCGGCCAGCTACGGCTCGTTCGTGGGAATCTACGGGACCGGGTTCGGCGCGGACAAGGGCACGGTCAAGTTCGGCAGCGCCACGTCGATCGAGATCCCCCTGTGGTCCGATCGGCTCATCATCGCCAGGGTTCCGGCAGGAGCTTCGTCGAGCAAGGTTCATGTGAGCACCGCGCAGTCCGACGAGCTGGATTCCGCATCCACGCTGCAGGTGCACGCCGGCACGATCTACGTGGTGTCGTCCAATGGTAGCGATGCGGGCGCCGGCACCGAGACCGATCCATTCCAGTCGTTGCACAAGGCGCTCTCGGTGCTGCAGCAAGGCGACACCGTGCTCATTCGGGCCGGCTCCTACGACGAGCAGGACGCCAGCGGCACACCGCTGCCGGCGCTGTACTTCCGACCCGGGCAGTCGGGCACCCTGACCGCGCCCATTACCCTGCGCGGATATGGCGCCGAGGTGCCCGTCATCCGGGGCTCACGCGACGCGGCCAAGAACGACCCGATCGTCTACGTTGCTGCCGACTACATCCGTCTCGCACGACTCGACATCAACGGAGAGAACAACGCCTCAAACGGGGTGTCGATGACCGGCTCGAGCGTGTGGGCGGTGGGCCTCGACGTCCACGGCTTCCATGAGGCGGGCATCACGTCCGACGAGGGCACAGGCGTATTCCTCGCGGCCAACACGGTGCACGACGGCGGCACCCGGCCGAACCTGGACCACGGGATCATTTTGACCGGGCCCGGCGGAACGGTGCGGAACAACGAGATCCACGATCTGCCCAACGGCTACGGTATCTTCCTGCAGTATCCCTCGCAGAGCGCGGCGAAGGTCTTTGCCAACTTCGTGCATGACGTCGCCGGTGGAGGAATCGGCCTCGCGCGGGTGGGCGGCGGCAACCAGATCTTCAACAACGTGGTCTGGAAAGCTGGTGCCAGCCTGGGCTGCATGTGCGGGCTGCAAGTCGCCTACGGCAGCACGGCGGGCGAGACGTCCAGCGGCGACCGGATCTACTACAACACCTTCGCGGGACCCACGCGCACGGGCGTGCTCATCGCGGACCGCGCAGGTGCCGTTGCGCTGCACGGCAATCTGTTCGACGGCTTCAAGGCTGGCCTGCAGGTCGAAGACACAGGCTCCGAAAGCGCGCTCTCGTCGTCCTACAACCTGTGGTTCGGCCTGGGCGAAGAGCCGCTGTTCAAGTGGGCCGGCCCGTGGATCGGGATGGCGCAATTCCAGAGCACCAGCCAGCAGGAGTCCCACTCCCTCGTCGCCGATCCGCTCCTGGTCGACCCGGAGCAAGGCGATCTGCACCTGACCGCATCCAGTCCAGCGATCGACGTCGGTGGCGGGCCCGATCAGCCGCCCGACGATTTCGACGGTCTGTCGCGGCCGCAAGGCGTGGCGGACGACATTGGCGCGTACGAATTCGAGGGTGGTGCACCGCACGTGGACGGCGGGACGGGCGGGTCGGGCGGAGCCTCGGGCGACGGCGGGGGAGCCGCGGGAGCCGGCGGGAGCGGCGCGGCGGACGGTGGTGGCAACCCCGCGGTGTCACCATCGAACGCCGGCGGTTGCGGGTGCGTGGTGCCGGCGGGCGAGCGGCGGGACGGCTGGGGTGCGCTGCTGTTGGCAGCCGTGGGGGCCGCGGTCGGAGTGCGGCGCCATCGCGCGCGCATCCGCGGACAATCGCGCTAGCAGCTCACGTTTCGCCCGGGCTTGGCAACTCGCGGGCCATGCGCCATGGTGCGCAATGAGATGTTTGCGTATGTCGATCCCTCGGTGAAGGCTCAGCTCATTCGCGACGGAAAGCTGATCTTCCTCGACGAGCAAGGGCAGAAGTGTCCGCCATCCAACGGCACGGCGGCGTTCTTGAGCGTGGTGGGGCCGGTCCCCCTTCCCGTGATGGTCGGCTCCGAGCGCGTCATCTTCCGGTGGTACGCGTGGGTGCGTCATTCTGACCTGGACCGCATCGAGGGCGTGGTCCAGCAGGTGCGTCATGACGGTCCCCGGCAACTGTTCGCGTTGCTGACCGATCACATGGCGGTCAATTCGATTCTGGTGCTCGGAGCCTTCGACCAGGCCGAAGCGCCGCTGGTGCGCGTGCACTCCAACTGCCTAACGGGCGACGTGTTCGGCTCGATGCGCTGCGACTGCGGGCCGCAGCTGTCGGGCTCTCTCGAGCGCATCCACGAGGAAGGCGTCGGAGCGCTGGTGTACATG
The DNA here is from genome assembly GCA_021847645.1 of Myxococcales bacterium. Lineage (GTDB taxonomy): Bacteria > Myxococcota_A > Polyangia > Polyangiales > Polyangiaceae > JAJZQG01. The sequence goes on along the minus strand of JAJZQG010000029.1, from coordinate 37,242 downwards.
GCCGGTCACGAAGGCAGGGGCATCGGGCTGTGGGCCAAGGCCATCACCTATCTATTGCAGGACGCCGGTCATGACACCTACCAGGCCAACGAGAAGCTAGGACTCCCGGCCGACTCCCGGGACTTCGGCGACGCCGGCCGCATTCTGCGGTATTTCCGCGGCACCAAGACAGCCATCCGGCTGCTGGGAAACAACCCCATGAAGCGCCAAGCCATGGAGCAGATGGGGCTCGAGGTCCGTGAGCAGGCTCCCCTGATCACCGGTATCACGCCCTTCAACGTCCGCTACCTCACGTCCAAGCGCGAGCACGGGCACATCATTCCCGCCGAAGCTCTGGCGGGTGTACCATCCGAGCGTCCGCCCAAGGATCCCTGACCCGAGCTCGACATCCGCGTGCAAGGTCCAGCTCACCGGGCCGGGGGCCGGGGAAGGCATGGGGGTCAGGTCGACGGGAAGGCACGCATGGACAACGAGCAGCGAGCCGGGAGGCAAGCGGACGATCTGCGAGACCAAGTGCGTGAGCTCAAGCGACTGCTCGCGCACCGCGACGCGGAGCTGGCCTCGTTGCACGAGAGCGAGCATCTGTTTCGCACGCTTGTGGAGTCGGCCAAGGACTTCATCTTCGCGCTCGATCGCGAGGGCATCGTTCGATACGTCAACGAATTCGGTGCAAGAGCGCTGGGTCGTCGGCGCGAAGAGTGCGTCGGGTTGTCCAACGCTGAGCTGTTCCGGTTGGACGGGACCCGACAACGCGAGCGCGTGCAGCAGGTCTTCCGCACGGGCGAGCCGGTCTGCATCGAGACGGTCACCACCTTCCCCTCGGGCCCCCGGTCTTTGGACACGCTGCTCGTGCCGGTGTGGAGCGCTGAAGGTGAGGTCGACCTGGTGCTCGGCGTCTCGCGCGACAGCACGGTACGTCAGCAGGCCCTCGAGGCGCTCAAGTACCGCATCGAGTTCGAGGAGACGATCGCGAGCGTCTCCAGGCGGTTCATCAACCTGCCCATCGACCTGATCGATCGCGCCATCCTCGATGCGCTGCAGGTGCTGGGGACGTTCATCGGCGCGGATCGTTGCTCGGTGCGGCTGTTCGTCGACGGCGGCACGCGCATCGACCTCGCTTACGACTGGCAGCACCCGGACGTGATTGGGACGTTCTCCGCGTCCACCACGTCGGTCACGCAGTTGCCGTGGGGAATTCGCGCATTGCAGGCGCTCGAGCCGGTGCTGCTGACGTCGCTCGACGATCTGCCCGCGGAAGCCCAGGCCGAGAAGGAGATGCTGCGCGGCTTGGGGATCGTGTCGGTGGCGGTGGTGCCGCTGGTCTACGGCGGGTCGCTGGTGGGCATGCTGACGTTCACGAGCGTGCGTGCGCGCAAGACGTGGTCGAAGGACACGGTAGCGATGCTGGCGATCGCGGGCGAGGTGTTTGCCAACGCGCTGGCTCGGAAGCGAGCGGAAGAGGAGCTGGGCAAGATGGCGGGGGAGCTCGAGCGCGTGGAGCGCATCGAGTCGATCGGGATTCTGGCCGGCGGCATCGCGCACGACTTCAACAACATCCTGGCGGCCATCTGGGGCAACCTGTCGTTGGCGCGCACCACCCTGCCTGCCGAGTCGATGGCGTACGCACGCATGGTGGAGGCGGAGAAAGCCCTGAGCCGCGCGCGCGACCTGACCCAGCAGCTGCTGACCTTCGCCAAGGGCGGCAGCCCGGTCAAGCAGCCCGAGCACCTCGGGCCGCTGGTCGAGGAGTCGACGGCGTTTGCGACGAGCGGCTCGAACGTGCGCCCCGAGATCTCGGTGGCGCGGGATCTGTGGGCAATCGACGCGGATCGCGGGCAGATCTCGCAGGTTCTGCACAACCTGGTGATCAACGCGGTGCAGGCGATGCCCGAGGGCGGCGTGGTGGCGGTGCGTGCGGACAACGTGTCGGTCGGCGCCGAGCTGGGCGTGCCGCTGCCACCCGGGCCCTACGTGCGAATCACGGTGCGCGACTGGGGAACCGGCATTTCCCCCGAGCACAAGACCAAGCTGTTCGTGCCCTACTTCACGACCAAACGCGGCGGGTCGGGGCTGGGGCTTGCGACCTCCTACAACATCGTTCGCAAGCACGCCGGTCTCATTACGATCGACTCGGAGCTGGGCATGGGCAGCACCTTCACCGTGTATCTGCCCGCGGCCCCAGGCGTGCAGGCCACCGCGCGCACCGAGGACGCCTTGCTGGTGCACGGCGCCGGCCGCGTGCTGGTGGTCGACGACGAAGAAGCCGTACGCCAGAGCACCTCCGACATGCTGCGGTACCTGGGCTACGAGCCGGAGGTCGCCTCGGATGGCAAGGCGGCCGTGAAGCTCTACGAGCAGGCGCGCCGAGAGCAGCGTCCTTTCGTGGCCGTCGTGATGGATCTGACGATTCCGGGCGGCATGGGAGGACGGGACGCGATCGAGAAGATTCGGGCGCTGGACCCGGACGTGCGGGCCATCGTCTCGAGCGGCTACTCCAACGATCCGGTCATGAGCGACTTTCGTCGATTCGGCTTCCGGGGGGTGATACGCAAGCCATACGGGATTCGCGAGCTAGGCCAGGCGCTGCACGCGTTGACGTTGCCGCCGTGACGGCGCGCTCGACGCTCAGCCCTTGATGCCTATCCAAGCGGCGAACAGGTAGGACAGGGCGCTGATGGCGGCGGCGCCGGGCACGGTCAGGACCCAGGCCCACACGATGCGGGAGGCGACGCCCCAGCGCACGGCGGAGAACTTGCGCACCGAGCCGGTGCCGACGATGGCGCCGGTGATGACGTGCGTGGTGGACACGGGGATGCCGAGGTAGGTCGACAGGAACAAGGAGATGGCGCCCGAGGTCTCGGCGCAGAACCCGCCGGTCGGTGCGAGCTTGGTGATCTTGGTTCCCATGGTTCGCACGATGCGCCACCCGCCGCTCATGGTACCGGCGGCCATGGCCGCCTGGCAGGCGAGCACGACCCACAGGGGAATGTTGTGCCGACCGTCGGGATGCGGGGTGAATAGGCCTTGGGACACCAAGGCAGCGACGATGATGCCCATGGTCTTCTGAGCGTCGTTGCCGCCGTGGCCGAGGGAGTAGAGGGCAGCGGACACCAGCTGCAACCGGCGGAAGACCCGGTCCAGCGGGCCTGGCGGCTTGGATCCGAGGATCAGGATCATGAGGGACATGATCACGACGGCCAAGACGAGTCCGATCAGGGGCGCGACCACGATGAACAGGCCGGTCTCGAGGAAGAAGCGGCCGTCGAGGGAGCCGAAGCCGGCCTTGACGACGGCAGCGCCCGCGAAGCCTCCGAGCAGGGCGTGCGACGACGAGGTGGGAAGGCCCCACCACCAGGTGAGCAGGTCCCAGATGATGGCGCCCAGCAATCCGCATCCGACGATGGTGAGGGTCACGACGCTGGGGCTGACGCCCTTGGAGATGTTGGAGGCGACGTGGGTGTCGAACACCAGGAACGCCACGAAGTTGAAGAACGCGGCCCACACCACGGCTGTGCGGGGCGACAGCACGCGGGTGGAGACGACCGTGGCGATCGAGTTGGCCGCGTCGTGAAAGCCGTTGATGAAGTCGAACGCGATGGCCAGGGCGACGATGGCGATGAGCGCAGCGCTCATGCGTACTCCAGCACGACGCCCTCGATGGCGTCGCCGACATCCGACAGCAAGTCCAGGACGGTCTCCAGCTTGTCGTACATCTCGCGGCGCTTCATGACGGTCAGCGGGTCGCCGCCCTCGTTGTAGAGCTGGGCGATGGCCTTGCGGAACAGTTGGTCGCCGTCGCTCTCGAGGCGGTCGATCTGCTCGACGTGCTTGAGCATCTCGTCGGACTTCTTCATGTCGTGCAGAAGCGCGGTGGCCTCGCGCATCTTGGTGCACGACGACCAGATGAGCCGCGCGAAGTCCGCCGCGTAGGGCGGCATGTCGGGCATCTTGAACAGGTCGTAGCGCTCGGCGATCGCGTGGATGACGTCGAGCACGTCGTCGATCCGCGAGATGATGTCGTGGATGTCGCCTCGATCGAAGGGGGTAATCCAGGTGGAGCGCAGTGCGTGCAGCGTGTTCCTGACGATGTCGTCGCCTTCGTGCTCCAGCAGCTTGATCTGCCGGGCTCGGTCGGAGATGGTCGACGGCTCCTCGGACAACTCGACCAGAAGCTTCGCAGCGCGCTCGGCTCGCTCGGCCAGATCGGTGAACGCGCGGAAGAACTTCTCATCGGTGGACTTCTTCCACATGGCATTGCCTCCTTGCGAGCGTGTTGGGCAGCGCCCTAGCCGCGCCCGGTATCGAGCGCAACCCGCGCGACTTTTCGCTGGTCTGTCGCAGTGTTCCGCGGATCGATCCGCGTGGGCGACCTCCGATGAGTGCGCGTCGCAGCGCGATTTCCCATGAACGATCGTTCCTTCGAAGAGGGCGAGTGCGAGTCGGGTGCGCGGCGCGAGAGGCCGCTGAGGGGTGGCCCGCACCAGGGCCGCGGCAGGGCGGGCGGACGCGATCAGGCTTCGCCGACGGCGCGCGCGAGGCCGGGGGTCTTTGTGCTGCGTGCCGCGTCGATGGCGGAGCGAATGGACTGCGCGACCTCGGGCTGCGACAGCAGCAGGTCGCGCGTCTTCTCTCGTCCCTGCCCGAGGGTCTGTCCGCCGAACGACAGGAACGATCCGGACTTGTCGATCACGCCCAGTGCCGTGCCGTAGTCGAGCAGGTCCGAGGACGAGTCGATGCCCGTGCCCCAGCGGATCTCGAACTCGGCCTCCTGGAAGGGCGGAGCGAGCTTGTTCTTGACGACCTTGACGCGCGTGCGCGAGCCCACGGCGCCGTCGCCGACCTTGATCTGGCCGATGCGCCGCACGTCGAGCCGCACGCTCGCGTAGAACTTGAGCGCGTTGCCGCCCGTGGTGGTCTCAGGGCTGCCGAACACCACGCCGATCTTCTGGCGGAGCTGGTTGATGAACATCAGGGTGGTGTCGGTGCGGTGGGCCACGGCCGTGAGCTTGCGCAGCGCCTGGCTCATCAGCCGCGCCTGCAAGCCCATGTGCTGGTCGCCCATCTCGCCCTCGATCTCGGCTTTCGGCGTGAGCGCCGCGACCGAGTCGATGACCACCAGGTCGACCGCCTCCGAGCGCGTGAGCATCTCCGCGATCTCGAGGGCCTGCTCTCCCGTGTCCGGTTGGCTGACCAGAAGCCGCTCCGTGTCCACACCGATCGCTCGCGCGTAGGTCACGTCGAACGCATGCTCGGCGTCGATGAACGCCGCCACGCCGCCGGCACGCTGGGCCTCGGCGATCGCGTGCAGGGTCAGCGTGGTCTTGCCGCTCGACTCCGGCCCGAACACCTCCACGATGCGTCCGCGGGGATAGCCTCCCACGCCCATCGCGTCGTCGAGCGCCAGCGATCCGGAGTGGATGACCCCGACGGGTTCGATCTGGGTCTCGTCGCCCAGCTGCATGATGGCACCCTTGCCGAACATCTTCTCGATGCCGGTGACGACGGTGCGGATGGTGCGGAGCTTCTCGTTCAGTTCGGTCAACATGGCAGTCTTCTCCTCGGGGATCGCTCCCCTCTTGCGGCGTCGATCGGGACGCCGTTGGTTGCCTGGCCGGCGCGCACCGTGCGCGCTCAGCTCGAGGTCGCCCGCTCGCGATCGAGCACGCGGGCGTGAATCGCTTCTGCGATGTGCGGTGATCGGACCGCGTCGCTGCCGTCGAGGTCGGCGATGGTGCGCGCGACACGCAGCACCTTGCTGTACGCCCTGGCCGACAGGCCGAGCTGTTCGACAGCGTGAACCAGCAGCCGGGCGCCGGCGTCGTCCGGGGCAGCGACCTTGTCGAGCTCGCGCGACGTGAGCTGGGCGTTGGTGGCCGCGCAGGTCTCGCCGGCCTCGTAGCGCGCACGCTGGGCGTCACGCGCGCGCTGCACACGTTCGCGAACGGCGTGGGAAGCCTCGCCGAGCTGGCTGGTGCGAAGCGAGGCGACCTCCACGGCGGGAAGCGACACGTGGATGTCGATCCGATCGAGCAAGGGGCCGGACAGCTTGCTGCGGTAGCTCTGCACGCGCTCGGCGCCGCACCGGCATCGCCCCGACGAGTCACCGAAGTAGCCGCACGGGCAGGGGTTGACCGCGGCCACCATCAGGGGCCGCGCGGGAAAGGTCGCGCGAAACCCTGCTCGCGAGATCGTTACCGAGCCGTCTTCCAGGGGCTGGCGCAGCGCCTCCAGGGAGCTTCGGCGAAACTCCGCGAGTTCGTCGAGAAACAGCACGCCCAAGTGCGCCAGCGACACCTCGCCCGGACGCGGGGGCACGCCGCCTCCGACCAGGCCGGCGTCGCTGACGGTATGGTGCGGTGCGCGGAACGCGCGTCGTCGAACGAGCCCCGAATCCGGGGGCAACACGCCCGCTACGGAATGAATGACGCTGACCTCGAGAGCCTCGCCATAGCCGAGCGGAGGCAGGATCGACGGCAGGCGACGGGCGAGCATCGTCTTGCCGCCGCCCGGGGGTCCGATCATGAGCATGTGGTGTGCGCCCGCGGCCGCGACTTCCAGGGCCCGGCGCGCACCGTGCTGGCCTTTGACGTCGGACAGGTCCGGGTAGCCGCCCAGCGCCGGCTCGTAGTCGCCGGCCTCGGCACGGGGCAGCGGATCGCGCCCCGACAAGTGACGCCGCACGTCCTCCAACGTTTCGGCGGTGAGCACATCGATACCTTGGACCGCGCCTGCCTCGGGGCCGTTGTCGCGCGGAACGATGGCGCATCGCACGCCCTGGTCGCGCGCGCCCATGAGCTGGGGGAGCACACCGCGCACCGGCCGCACCGCTCCGGTCAGGGACAGCTCGCCGAGGATCAGCGTCGAGTTGAGCGAGCCTGCGGGCACCTTGTCGAGGGCACCGAGCACGGCCGCGGCGATGGCCAGGTCGAACGCGCCGCCGCTCTTTTTCATGTCAGCGGGCGCCAGGTTGACCACGAGCACCTGCTCGGCGAGGTTCACGCCGATCTGCAGCAGGGCGGAGCGCACGCGCACCTTGCTCTCGCGCACGCTGGTTTCCGCGAGCCCGACGAGGATGAAGTCGGCGATGCCGCGAAACGTGTCGACTTCGACGCGAACGGGGCGGGGATCGAGACCAAGCAGCGCGGAGGTGTGTGCGGTGGCGAGCATGCGCGCACATAGAGCAACTGCCGGGCCAGGCTGATCCTGCGGAAATTGCCGCGAGAAGCGCGGTAGTCGGCGCTGGGGCACGTGGCGGCCCGACAGCGCCCGAAGCGCCGAGGGGCCCGTCGATCCCAACAATCCGTGGGAAAAAATGGCCATGTGGCCATCCGCCACCAGTTTCTGGCGGCCGCCACCCCGGCCCCGCGCTTGACGACCGTCGGGGCACAACCTCTCATCCTCGTGGGGACAGGGCAACCTGGTCAGCCCGACCCACGTCGTGGCGCCGATCCTGGCGGCCGTGGAGGCCGCCGCACATGGCGGGCTGCGTCTTCCACTGGTCTACAACACGGGCGGCTACGACTCGGTCGCGACGCTGCACCTGCTGGACGGCGTCGTCGACGTGTACATGCCGGACGCGAAGTTCTCGGATCGAGGCACGGCGCTGGCGCTGTCGGGCGTGGACCACTATCCGCAGGTGAACCGTGCGTGTCTGCGTGAGATGCACCGTCAGGTGCGCGACTTGCTGCTGGACGACGAGGGCGTCGCCGTGCGGGGTCTGGTCGTACGGCACCTGGTCTTGCCGGGAGGGCTGTCGGGCACCGAAGAGGTACTGAGGTTCGTGGCGCGCGAGATTTCACTGGCGACCTACCTGAACCTGATGGACCAGTACCGGCCCTGCCATCTGGCCGCGCAAACACCTGAGCTCGAGCAGCCATTGCGATGGTCGGAATACAGGCGGCTGCGACAGTACGCCAAGGTGCTGGGGTTCACGCGTCTGGCTTCGTGACGGTTCGGCCTGCCCGGTGGGCGCACGGATGCAGCCGCCAAGCGCCTGTTCGCGAAGATCCGTCCGACAGTCCGGTGCGCAGCGCACGAGGGCGAATCCGGCTGAGATTCGAAAGGCCGCAGTTGAGCGACTGACCGTCGTCCGCTACGCTGCAGGGCGGTGCCGAGTGCCCAAGACCGGCCCGAGAAGATCTGGAAGCGGAGAAACCGAGCCGTTGAGCCAGCGTTTCATTCGATGCCGGCATTGCGGGCTGCCCCACAACCTGTCGGACGAGGTCTGCCCGGTGACGGGCAAGCCCGTGCGCAGGCGTAGACAGCAGCAGCCGCCGCCCGAGCGGCCCACCGAGCCGTCCTCGATGCCCGGCGTGGCTCGGCAGCCCGAGCCGATTCCGCTGGTACAGGCCAGGTCCAAGTCGTCGGACTCCCGGCCAGCCGCGCAAGGGGCTCGCCCCACGGCCGACCATCCGCTCATCGGGCGGGTGATCGGCGATAAGTACGGCGTGCGGGCCGTGATCGGCGAAGGCGGGATGGGCACGGTCTACGAGGCCGAGCACCTGACGATCGGGCGCAAGGTGGCGATCAAGGTGCTCAACCGCGCGCATCTCGGGAGGCGCGAGGCGGTGGCGAGGTTCCACCAGGAGGCGCGTGCCGCGGGCGCCATCGGGCACCCGAACATCTGCGAGATCTACGACGTCGGCAATCTGGACGACGGCAGTCCGTACCTGGTGATGGAGCGTCTGCACGGCAAGACGCTGGCCGATCGGATCAACCTGGAGGGAGCGCTTCCGTTCGAGGACGTGATCACGGCGCTGACGCAGGTGCTGTCGGCGCTGGTGGCGGCGCACCACAAGAACATCATTCACCGCGATGTGAAGCCGGAGAACATCTTCCTGAGCGAGCGGGTGGGATGCACGCCGGTCGTGAAGATCCTGGACTTCGGCATCTCCAAGTTCGAGGGCGAGGATCCGGACCTGTCGCTGACGCGAACCGGGATGGTGATGGGCACGCCGTTCTACATGGCGCCGGAGCAGGCGCGCGGCGAGATCATCGATCACCGGGTCGACGTCTACGCGTGTGGGGTGATGCTGTACGAGGCGCTGACGGGGCGGCGGCCGTTCATCGCGAACAACTACAACGCGCTGGTGGTGCAGATCCTGGCCACGCAGCCCAAGGATCCGCGGGAGATTCGCCCGGCGATTCCGGCGGGCTTCGTGCCGCTGATCTTCAAGGCGTTGGCAAAGAAGCGCGAAGACCGGTATCGCAACGCCGAGGCGTTCCTCAAGGATCTGCTGCTTCTGCAGGAGGAGCTGGCGCGCAATCCGGCGCCGAATGAGCTCGGGCGAAGGACCGAGGATGCCCAGAGCTCTGCGCCTGCTGCGCCGCCGAGCACGCCTCCCTTGTCCTCGGACTCGATCGACATTCCGGTCGTGTTCTCCGAGACGGGCACCGGCTCGCTGCCCACGGTCAACCCGACCACCGCCGAGCTGCAGGCGGCACAAGAAGCGAGTGGCGAAGACGACGCCACGATGGTGGACGACAGCGAGGAAATCCAGGCCGCCTTGGCGCTGCAACGCCGCTCGGCACCGAGGCTGCGCGCGTACTCCGATCCGGGCAACGAAGATGCGCACGACACAATCGTGGATCCGTCGGGTGCACTGCTTCGCGAGATCTGGGCACAGCTGCCGCCCGGCCAGAATCCGCAGGCCCTTTTCCACAACCGCGACGCGGCCGTCGATGCCACCGAACCGTCGGAAAGCATGGGCACCGACAAGGCCGAGGAGGTCGTGCTTCGGGTGGACGTCGCGCGCAGCGAGCGCGGCAAGCTGGCTGGCAGGTACTCGCTGACCGCGGACGTGGACGAGCCGACGTACGCGGACGAAGCCAACACGGAGCGCGGGGAGCTGCCGGAGCTCGAGCCCGCGAAGAGGGCTCCGCAGGTGCCAAGGCGCGAGCCACCGGAGCCGCGGGGCTTGGCGGCGTACATGGCGATGTCGGAAGAGAACCCTGCGCACGGGCCTGCGGCATCGGGCGCGACGGCGCGTCGGGAGCCCCCGCGGGCGGCCGCGCCGCTGAAGCGCGAATCCGCGCCAAGGCCTGCCGGCGGGACGCCGCTGACCAGGGGCCAGCCGGTTCCCAAGCCGGCGCGGCCCTCTCCCGTGCGGCCGGAGCAGCCCGGGAAGCGCGCGGCTGGGCCGGCGACCAGGCCCACGCGCGAGCCCGCGCCAAAGGCCGTGCACGAGACCGACGAAGCGGACGACGACGCGGTCACGACGTTGTTCTCCTCGACCGAGGGGGCCAAGCGCGACGGAACCCAGGAAGGTGCGCCGGTGAACACCACGGAGCGATCGGCGGCGCGGTCGTCCGATAGCAGTCCGACCATCCCGCGGGCGCCGCGGCCGCCGGGCACGCCGCGCCTGTGAAAGAAGGCGGGACGCGATGCGGGGAGCACGAGATCCGCAGCTACGCCTGGCGTTCCTGCCGACGCGAAGCAAGGGCGGGCTGGACCTGGATCTGTACGAGGACTTGATCTCGCGGCTGCGGGACGACGCCGCGCGGATCTCGGCGCGTTTCAAGTTGCCCAGCTACGAGCTGGATGCCGATCGCGCAGAGGCCCGCGAGCGATACGGCCTGTGCCACGCGGATGGCCGCATACGCGTGCGGCTCGTGAACGTGCGGACCGGCAGGAGGCTCAAGTACTCGGCCCTCATCGACACCGTCGTCCACGAGCTCGCGCACCTCAGGCACATGAACCACGGGCCCAGGTGGGAGGCGTTGTACCGTCGCATGCTCGCGTGGGCCCGCGACGAGGGCATCTACGAGCCTTCCTGGTATCCGCCGGCGAAGCCGTCCGCGGTGCACGAGCCCGACGGCGAGCAGCTCGGCTTGTTGCTCAAACCGAAGCGACGCCGACCGCGCGCGGTGAGGTCCTGACATGGCCGACTCGGCAGCGAACAAGCTCACGCGCAACGTCGAGTGGGGACGGCTCGCGCCCTTGCGCCTGAAGGCCAAGACCGTGGCAGACGGCGTCTATGCGGGTGCGCACCGATCGAGACGTCGCGGCCCGGGCGTGGAGTTCGGAGGTCATCGCGCCTATGTTCCGGGCGACGATCTGCGCTGGATCGACCGACACGCGCTGATGCGTCATGACCGTCTGGTGATCCGCGAGTTCGAGACCGAGACGGACCGAGGGGTGCACCTGCTGGTCGACGCGACGGCGTCGATGGGATTCCGGGGCGAGAGCGCGCCGGGGGACAAGGTGGCGTTCGCCGCGCTGCTGGCCGCGGTGGTGGCGCGCATCGCGCTGGCGAGCGGAGACCCCGTGTCGGTCGATTGGATCGGCGGGCTGGGCGTGCGGCCGATCGCTCCCTGCTCGGGCGGCGATGCCTTCGAGCAGATCGTCGGGGCCCTGGAAGCCATCCGGGCCACGGGGGACGTGCGCGCGGACGCGCGGGCGTTCGATCGGGCTCTGCAGCCCATCGCGCGACGGGCACGCCGGGGTTCGGTGATCGTGCTGCTGTCCGACCTGCTGGACCTTCCTGCAGCCGCTCCGTCCCAGTTCACGGCGCTGGGCACGGCAGGACGCAGACTGGTCGCGGTCCAGGTGCTCGACCGGGAGGAACGCGAGCTGCCCTACAAGGGATCGGTGCGGCTCAGCTCGCTGGAGGGAGGCGTGGTGGTGGACACCGACGCCGATGGCGCGCGGGCGCTGTATCAGCAGCGCTTGGACGAGCACACCGCCACGTGGGCGGTGCCGCTGGCAGCGCGCGGCTCGAGGCTCGTGCGCGCAACGACCGACGATGATCCCGTGGAGATCGTCCGCGAGGTGCTGGACGTGATCCTGGGAGGGACGTCGTGAGGTTCGAGTACGCGGCCGCTCTGGCCGCGCTGCTGCTGGTGGTCGCACCGTTCGCCGCGCACCTGTTGCGCTTGCGTCGCCCGCAGCCGCGGGCGTTTCCGCCCGCCGCGCTGGTGCCCGCCGCGCCGCCGGCCGCCCGTAGCCGAAGCCGGCTGGAGGATCGGGCGCTGCTGGCGCTTCGAGCGATCGCCGTCGTAGCCCTGGTCCTTCTGGGCGCAACGCCCTTGGTGCGCTGCTCGCGCCTGGCGCTCGGCCGCTCGAGCGGGGCATCCGTCGCGCTGGTGATCGTCGTCGACGACTCGTCGAGCATGCAGGCGAAAACGAGCTCGGGCCGCACGAAGTTCGAGATCGCACGAGCCGGCGCGCTCGATCTGGTGGCGGGCATGCGCGAAGGCGACTCCGTGGGCGTCGTGCTCGCGGGAGATCCGGTGCGCGTCGCGCTGGTGCCCACTTCCGACGTGGCAGCCGTGGGCTCCGCGCTGCACGAGCTCCAAGTCTCCGATCGGGCGACCGATCTGGACGGCGCGATCGCCATCGCCCAGGGCATGGTGCGCGCGCTTCCCCAAGGGGATCGGCGCATCGTGCTGCTGAGCGATCTGGCCGACGGCAAGGCCGATGCCGCGCCGTTGGGAGAAGGCTTGGACGTGGCGTTGTGGGCCCCGCGCGCTGGGCTCGACGAGCAGGCGGCCAACTGCGCCGTGCTGCGTGGGGACCGACGCGACCACAGCGTGGTGGCGCACGTCGCGTGCTTCGGCGCGCACGCCGCGCAGGGTCGGCAGGTGCAGGCGATGGCCCACGACAAGCCCCTGGCCCAACGTCCCATCGGCGCGGTGGAGGACGGCCGGCTCACGTCGATGGATGTCACGCTGGATCTGCCCGACGCTTCTCCCGAGCCCGACGAGGTCGTGTTGACCGGCCCGCAGGACGCGATCGCGCACGACGATCGGGCACCGGTCGCGCCTCCCATGCGCGGGGCCGTCATCGCGGTGATATCGGACGCCGCGGCGTCGCGTGTGGCGACCGGAGGGCCGCCGCCGGTGGAGCAAGCGCTGGCTGCGCTCGGCTCGTCGGTCACGATCAGGCCGTTGCCCGCCGTACCGGAGACGTTGGACGAGCTGGCCCCGTATGCGGGGCTGGTGCTCGATGACCCGCCCGGTCTGACGCCGGAGGCGCGGGAAGCCGTGCGCAAGTGGCTCGAGGCAGGCGGTGTGGCCCTGGCGGCGCTCGGTCCCCGCGCGGCTGCGGCGCCCTTGGGTGCTTCGCTCGAGCCGTTCGTCACCGGCAACGTGCGCTGGGACACCAAGGCGCCGCCGGGCGTGGATCCGAAGACGGCGGCTGTTCTCGGACCGAGCGCGGGGAGCCTCGCCACGCTGCATCCCACCGGGCGGCTCGTGCTCGACGGCCACGGTCCCAGCGCCGACGACGTGATGGTTCGATGGTCCGACGGCGCGCCCTGGCTCATCAAGAAAGCGGTCGGACGGGGCACGGCGATGACGTTGACGATGTCGATGGCACCCGATCAGAGCGACCTGGTGGTGCGTCCCGCGTTCCTGGCCCTGCTCGAGACCGTGGTCGAGGCGGCCGCGTCGCGCGGGGGATCGCGACGCATCGAGGTCGGTGCGTCGTGGTGGTTCCCGGCGCAGACCACGATCGAATTGGGCGCGACCTCGCGCGCGGCCGAGGTGCGCGAGGTCCAAGGCCGCAAGCGCGTGACCCCGCGGCTCGCGGGACGCTACGACCTGCGGGTGGACGGGATCGCCGAGGCTCGTTTCGCCATGATTCCCGAGCGGGAAATCGATCTGCGGCAACGCAGGCTGGTCCAGAGCGCCACAGCGTCCGACGCAGGCTCGGCGACGGCCTGGGTGGACCTGTCGCGCTACGTGGCGCTCGTGCTTCTGGGCCTGCTGGCAGGCGAGATGCTCGTGCGTTTCCTCATGGCGTGGAGGCTCTCGAAACCGTCGACGTCGTGATGTTGCCAGGGGCACCGTGCTTCTGGTACGCGAACGGCCATGCTGCAGGCTGCGAGCAAAGCAGTGGGCGGGGCGGTCGCGGTGATGGCGAGCGTGGGGTGCGCGTCGCCAGGACCCTACGGCTACGCGCGGACGTACGTTCCCATCGACGGCGAGCAGGCGGAGGTGGACGGGGCTCGCGAGTACGACCCGGTGATGTCGACGCGGCGGCCGAAGGAGTGGAAAGCCAAGCCCGTGCAACTGTTCGCGGTGGTGTCGTCCCGCGCGCCGGGGCCGGACGGCTTCACGCTGATGAACGTGAGCATGCGCCGCGCCGAGGACCGGAACCTGTGTTCGGACGAATCCTCGGAGAGCTGCCGCGTGACGGTGACGGCCAAGGCGTTCGCGACGCTCCAGGTGCTGGTCAAGCTGGCGCCGCAGGACGACGCCGGTCCCGGTCGGGTCGAGCCCGGCTCGCTGCTGAGGTTGGTCGGAAAGCTCGAATCGGTGGGCGGTGACGGCACGCCCGTGCTGCGAGCCAGTTGGTACCGTCACTGGCCCGGGGACCAGTATGTTACGACCGCCGCGCGCGAACACATGCGCCGCTAGCTCTGCCGATCAGCCGCGCAAGCGCTCGCGCATCGCGCGAGGCTCAGGTGCGCGCACCGCCGCTGCCGCCGATCGGCTCGCCCTGCGCAGCCCGCAGCAGGGAAGCCCGCAGAAGAAGGATCTGGGCGAGCATGTCGCACGCGGCCTCGAAGTTGTCACCGAGCCCTTGCGTGGCCGCACGCGACACGCGGCCCTTGCGAACAATCGCCACCGCGGCGTCCACGCGCTCGCCTTCGCCATCGAGCACGCGCACATGCGCCACGTCCACGATCTCCCCGGGATCTTCGGGGGCCACGGAAGCAAGCGCCCTCCAAGCGTCCTTGACGGCCTGGATGGCCTTCTGCCTCTTGTCCACCTGGTCCTCGGAACTCACGCTATGCCTTCTATGCGCGGGACTGAGAGATGATGCCCGCCTCCCAGGAACTTCGCAAGGTCGGAAGGCTATCTTGTTCCAGGCCGCCGCGCGAGAAATCTCGCTCCGTGGCCGGTCACCCCCGCGGCGAGCCCAAGATCAAGGCATTCCCACGGATTCGAGGAACCGACGCACCAAGGTCGATGCCACGTGCCTGCGGTATCGGGCGGTCGAGCGGATGTCGTCGATGGGTCGGACGTCCAGGCCGACGGCCTTGTCGACGGCGGCCGGGTCGAGGTCGGCGGGCCGCGCTCCCAGGGCGAGGCGGCGGACCGCGGACAAGGGCAGGACGACCTCGGCCACGGAGGCCAAGCCAAAGCCGGCGCGTTCCAAGCGGCCGTCGGCCCCGATCTGGGCGACCGCGGCCAGCGCGACCTTCGAAATGGATTGGGCCTTGCGCGTTCCCACCTTGCGCCAGAGCATCGCGGCCCCGGGCGCGGGCAGATCGAACTCCACACGAGCCACCAGCTCGTCGGCCTTGCGCACCGAGGTCCTGTATCCCGTGTAGAACGAGGTGACCGGCACCGTGCGCTCGCCCGTCTCGCTGCGGAGCACGACGGACGCATCCAGCGCGAACAGCGCGGTGACGCCGTCGGCCGCCGGCGAGCCGCTGACCAGGTTGCCACCGAGCGTGCCGCGCGCCTGGATCTGCGTGGCGCCGACTTCGGAAGCCATCTGCACGAGCAATGGGCAGCGGGCGGCCAGGACCGGATGACGGCGCATGGCGAGGAACGGCTCGGCCGCGCCGATGCTCACCCGCTCGCCCGCGACGCGGATGCCGCGCAGCTCGGGCAGCACATGAATGTCGACGGCAGCAGCCTTCCACGGGCCTGCCGTGATGGGCTCCATGTGCCTGTCCACCATCCAGTCGGTGCAGCCTGCCACTGCCCAGACCCGGTAGCCGTCGCGCACGAAGCGAGCCATCGACGCGCACGCTTCGTCGATGTTGCGCGGAGCGGCGAACTCGATGTCGGCAAGCTGGGCGATGCTCATGGCGATCCCTCCGAGGACGTGCGCAGGGCGGCAGCCGCTTGCTGGACCGCGTCGACGATTCCCTTGTAGCCGGTGCACCGGCAGATGTTGCCCGCGAGGGCGTCGCGGATCTGGTCCTCGTTGGGCGCCGGGATGCGACGAAGCAGGGCGTGGGCGGACACGATCATGCCCGGCGTGCAGATGCCGCACTGCACGGCCCCGCGCTCCACGAACGCCTGCGCGAGCGGCGAAGGACGATCGGAAGCGGTCAGACCTTCGACCGTGACGACATCGTGCCCCTGGCATTGGCCGATCGGAACGAGGCATGCGTTGACCGGCTCGCCGTCGAGCAGCACGGTGCACGAGCCGCACTCGCCCTCGCCGCAGCCTTCCTTGGTCCCGGTGAGTCCGAGACGATCGCGAAGCACGTCGAGCAGGCGCGCGAGGGGTGCGACCTCGACCTCGCGCTGGACGCGGTTGACCTTGAACGAGACGAGCATCACCTGGCCTCCTTGGCGCGAGCCGCGTTCCACGCGTCCAACATGCGCTCTGGGGTGATCGGGAGCCGATCGAACGCGAGCCCCGTGGCGTGCTCGATCGCTGCGGCGATGGCAGGGGCGCCGCCGTCCATCGGCAGCTCGCCGATCCCCTTCGCACCACCGGGGCCGTACTCGTAGGGATCCTCGACGAGCGACGTAAAGAAAGGAGGCGCGTCCCGCGCGGTGGGCACGATGTACGTGGTCATCCTGGGATTGAGGATCCGGCCGTCCTTCCAGATCAGCTCCTCGTACAACGCCCAGCCGATCGCCTGCAACGCGCCGCCATCCAGCTGGCCCTTGCACAGCACCGGGTGGATCGCCCGGCCCACGTCCACCGAAGACCAGAAGCCGACCACGGCGACCTCGAACGTGTCCAGATCGACTTCGACCTCCGCGATGTCGCACGCCCACGCGTAGGCCGGATACGCCGTGCCCGTGTACGTCTTGTCGTCGAACGCGATGCCCGGCGGCGAGGCGTACTGACGCTCCTCCGTGATCGGCCCGTGGCGCTCGATCAGCCGGTCCGCTGCCTCGCGGAACGACCCGCCCCGTGCGTCGATCTCCCCTTGCACCCGGGCCCGGATCGCCCGCGCGGCCTGCTCGACCACCGAGCCGACGATCATCACCGTCCTGCTCGCCACCGTCGGTCCCGAGTCGGGCACGTGGGCGGTCGACGGCACGGCGAACTCCACGTCGTCGAACGGCACGGCGCACGCCTCGGCGGCGATCTGCCGGAACACGGTTTCGGTGCCTTGGCCCATGTCGGTCGAGCCCGAGCGAATCCGCACGCGTACGTGCGGGAGCAGGTCGACGGCAACCCGCCCCTTGAGGCGGTCCTCGCCGGAGCCGGTGAATCCCGCGCCGTGCATGAAGACGCTGGCGCCGATGCCGCGCACCTTGCGCTGACGCGGGGCCGCGGCGTGAATGCCCAGGGAGGCGCGCTTGGCCTCGTAGCCGCTTTCGGTGGCCGCAAGCCGCACGCACTCGTCGATCGCCACGGACGACTTGAGCACCTGGCCGGTGGGCATGGCCGCGCCCTGGACCAGCAGGTTCTTCTTCTTGAGGTCCAGCGGATCCATGCCGAGCCGCGCGGCGACACGGTCGAGGTGACGCTCGAGGGCGAAGATCGTCTGCGGCGCGCCGAAGCCGCGGAACGCACCGTTGGGAGGCGTGTTGGTCGCCACCGCCCTGCCCTCGATGAGCGCGTTGTCCCACGTGTACGGCCCGAACGCATGCAGCACGCCCCGCGACAGCACCACCGGCGTCAGCGTCACGTACGCTCCCGCATCCATCACCACGTCCAAGGTCAACGCGCGGAACGTGCCGTCGCGATCGCAGGCGGTGGTGATATTGATGACGGCCGGGTGGCGCTTGGTCGTGGACTCCACGTCCTGCTTGCGATCGTAGATGAGACGCACCGGACGCCCGGCCTTGCGCGCCAGAAGCGCGGCGTGCAACGCGATCACCGACGGGTACTCCTCCTTGCCGCCGAACGCTCCGCCGGTCACCGACTGCACCACGTCGATCTGCTCGTGCGACAGCTCGAGCGCGTGCTTGAGCGCCTTCTCGACGTAGTACGGGCACTGGAACGAGCCCATCACGTGCAGGCCGGCGTCGTCCCACCACGCCACGCAGCCGTTGGGCTCGATGTACAGGTGCTCCTGGTGACCCACTTCATAAGAGCCGGTCACCACGACCTCACCGCGCGCGACGGCTGCCTTCGCGTCGCCGTGCGCCACGCGGTAGCGGACCATGACGTTGTCGTCGCCGAAGATGACCTGCTTTTTCGCCTGCGCCTGGCCGATGTCGAGCACCGGCTCCAGGGGCTCGTAGCGCACGATCACATGCTGGGCCGCCCGCTCGAGCTTGCCCCGATCCGCGCACGCCAGCAGCGCCACCGGCTCGTACGCGTGCCGCACCTCGCCGCTCGCGAGCACGGGCTGGTCGAGCTGGATGACCGCCATCTGGTTGTGCGCGATGTCCGCGGCCGTCACCATCACCACGTCGGACCAATCGAACGCAGGGTCGGTCTCGATGCCAAGGATGCGGGCGCGCGGGTGAGGGCTGCGGATCACCGCCGCATCGAGCGCGTTGTCGAACCGGAGGTCCGCGATGTACTTCGCCGCGCCCGCAACCTTTGCAGGACCGTCGGCGCGCGGCGGACAGCTCCCCATCCACCCGTCGGTGGGAGTCGATGGCTGGTGCAACATGCGGCCCAATCTACCAAGGCGTTTTCTGCAGAGCGAGGGCGCAATGCCGCGATCGGGCCGATCCGGACACGCTCAGGCAAACCGTGGCGGCCGCCCCGTGCGCGCCTCGAACGCATCCATCGTGTCCAGATCCGCGAGCACGTCGGGATCGTCGACCGTCACGTCCACACATCGATCCGCGAGCGACCGCAGCACGTCCCGCAGCGGCGGGCGAGCCTGGCCAGCGTACACCTCGCAAAGACACGCGGAGCGCACCGCCACCGGGTGCCCCCGCCGGGTTCCGAAACGCGGCCTGGCCGCCTGCACATCCCCATCGATCGCACCAAGCAGGCGCTCGACCGTCTCGGAACCAACCGGCGGCACGTCGACCGGCGTCAACACGGCCAGCCCTGCCGCGTCCAGAGCCCCGGCCCTGCACGCCGCCGCAATCGATCCGGCCGGACCGTGCTCGTCAGGCTCGTCCGAAACGATCACCTCGAGCGCGCAAAGCTCCCGCAGACGCCGCCCGATGTCGTGCCGCGTCACGACCACCACACGCCCGCATTCGCGGCTGCGCGCCAGCACGTGAGCCTGCGCGAGCGTGACGCTCTGCGACGCATCCCACCACAGCAGCGCCTTGGGGCCGCCCATGCGCACGCCCCGTCCGCTGGCGAGCACCACGCATACGACGCGGGACCGATCCGGAGCGACGCCAGCCACCGAATCACCTCGGCTGCTGGGTGGGGCAGCCCGCCACGACCTGCACCTGCGCGACCTCGCCGCTCTCCAGCTTGTCGCACGCCTGGCCGTGAAGCTCGAGCTGCGTGTCGCTGGTCCACGACCAGCCGTTCTGCTCGTCGTACGGCACGACGGTCGCGTCCAGGTAGACGTTGACCAGGTTGGGCTCGGGCGGAGGCTGATCGAGCTGGAATTGGCAGGTGATCAGCGCCTTGTCGCCGATCTGCGACAGGGTGCCTTGCAGCATACTGATGTCGTCGACCCGGTAGTAGCGCGGGGTCTGCGCGCGAGCGGTTCCCCCCACGACGGCGAGCTGATCGAGCAGGTCGGTGTACAGCCCGCTTCCGGGGATGCCCACCACGTACGTGCGGATGCCCGCGTCCCGCAGCTTCTGCACGGCCGCGACGGTGGGCGACGTGTCCAGGCAGCCCCGGTTGCCCGGGCCGTTCGCAAGGAGCGGCGAGCAGCAGTTGGTCGCAGCGGTGCACACCAGGCCGCTCGGAAGCGTGTCCTGCTCGATATTCCAGATGCAGTCCTGGGTGTCGCAAGGCGTGACGGCGTTGCAGTTGGGGCCGCCGTCGGTAGCGAGCACCACCGCGGTCTTGCCCGCAAGCGCGGAGAGGATGGGCAGCAGGGTCGTCAGCGTCGCCGCGATGGGCGTGCCGCCGACCGGCACGACGTTGGTTGCGACGGCGAACGCCGTGGTCACCGGCCCGGTGCCGCCGTCGAGGCTGTCGGGAGCATCGCCGCGCTGCGTGGGAAACACCTGGATGCCCGCGCTGCACTCGTCGACATACGGGTATCCGGGGAAGACCGCGGCGCCAAAGCTCGCACGGCTGCCCAGCTGGCGAACGAGATTGACGCATGCGCTGCGAACCGCCGTGTACTTGGTGGTGCCCGACGGCGGCTTGGCCAGGGCGGTCATGGAGCCGGACCGATCGATCACGAAGTACAGGTTCGGCGGCTCTTGCACGACCTGGAAGAACTGATTGCCGCAGTATCCCGACGCATCCGGCGGCGGAGGGGGCGCGTCGCCCGTGGGCGCGTCGAAAACGACCGCGCCGTCCGGTCCCGCGCCGGCGTCGGAAAGGCCGCTCTCGATGCCGGGCGGGCGGTCGGAGCTCGCACACGCGACGATCGCCACGCAGCAGCACGCGCCCAAAGCAAGCGTCCCAAACGACGGCATCGCTGCTGAGCGTAGCACGGCGAAAGGCGAAAGCAGGACCGACTGCGCCACGGGAAGCTTGCGGCCCACCGGCGTGTTGACGAACACAATCGGCCTCGCCGGTCCTCCTGCCCTGCCCTTGCCTGCTTTCGGGTCAGGCCAACGCCGTCGCGCTGCCCGGTGCGACGGGAGTGATATGGTTGCTGCGTGCAGCTTCGAACGGTGCACCGCTCGCTTGTCGTCCTGGCGGCGATCGTGTGCCTGCTGTTCGCCGCGTCCCTGTCCGACACCGCCTTCGTGCACCTGGTCGTCCAGGAGGTGATCGCACCGCCGGTGCCGGACTCGATCCACGAGCGCGACGGCAAGCTGACAGTCGACGTGCGCGACGCATCCCGCGTGGCCGTGCCCGGCGCACGCGTCACCGTGCTGTGGATTCGCGACCGCAGGGCCTACCTCGCCGGCTACGCCAGCACGGACAACCAGGGACGAGCGTCGTTCACGGCTCTGCCCCGGGGCGAGTCCTGGGTGCTGGTCGATGCCGACGGACACGCGCGCGCTTCCACACAGCTCGTGGTCGGGCCCAATCCCAGGCTCGTCGAGATGGTCGCACGCGCCGAGCACAAGCTCGCGATCGTGGTGCATGGCGACGACCAGCAGCATCTGGCCGGCGCACGCGTGCTGGTGCGCTGCAGCGATCCGCTGCCCTTCGCGGGCGAGACGGACGATCAGGGACGCGTGGAGATGCGTCGGCTGTGCGCCCCGCCCTACGGCGTGGAGGTCACCGCCGACGGCTACGAGTCCTTCTCCCGATCGGGCGTGATGCCCGGGCCCGAGCCCTTCGAAGTCGGTATGCGCCGCCTGGGATCCATCCTGGTGCGCGTCATCCTCGCGGACGGTTCCCCGGCACCGCTGTCGACCGTGTACCTGTCGAGCCCGAGCCTCTGGCCGGCGCGCCAGACCCAGACGACCGCGTTCGGCCGCTCCACGATCGCGGCGCTGCCGTCGGGCACCTACGATCTGCGCGCCGTGCGGGACGACCTCATTTCGGAGGTAACGTCCGGCGTGGTCGTCAAGAACGGCGAGCAGACCAAGGTGCTGCTGACGCTGGTCGAGGGACGGCAGGTGCGGGTGCAAGTCGTAGCGGGCACGGGAGAAAACGCGCCAAGCGTGCCCAATGCCGACGTGGTGCTGGCCGAAGGTGGCGTGTCCTCGTTTCCCAAGCAAGGCCGGACCGGACCGGACGGGACCGTGGTGCTCGGACCGTTTTCGGCCGTGGACCTGACAGCCTCTGCGCGCGCGGAAGGATACGTCAGCCCGGGCGCGGTTCTCGTGGCCGCCAACGAGACCTCGACGCGCATCCCCATGGTCCGGGCCGGACGACTCGTCGGCGACGTGGTCGACAACCGCGGTTTTCCCGTGCCCGGCGCCACGCTCGAGGTGGTGGGCACCGACCTGTCGGGCCAGCCCATCTCCGAGACGCCCGAAACGCTGGCCTTCCGCCAAACTCACTTCGCCTGGGCGCTGCCCGGCCCGCCCGCCCTCATCCCCATGGGCGAGCTCGGCGTGATGCCCGGCCCCATTCCCCCGATCCCTCACGGCGAAAGCTCCGGCCTGTCGATCGCCGCCTCGGGCGCCGCACCTTGGGTGACCGACGGCAACGGCGAGTTCTCCATCGGACCGATCCCGCCCGGACGGGTCGGCGTGATCGTGCGCCATCCCGCGTACGTGGAGACGGTCTCCGAAGCTGTGACACTGGGCCCTGGCGGCGAGGCTCGCCTCCATGTGGTGCTCGTCAGCGGCGGCACCATCGAGGGCGTCGTGCTCGACGACAGGCGCTACCCCGTGCCCGGCGCCTTCGTGCGAATCTCGGCCCGCGACGGCTCCTCGGACAGGACGACCATCACGGCCGACGACGGCTCCTTTGCGTTCGCCGCGGTGGCCCAGGACCTGGTGATCACGGCGTCGCCGGCCGAGGAGCCCGACCGCATCGCCTACGAGGACAAGCTGCAGGTCGGCTCCGACGAGCGCAAGGAACTCGAGATCGTGCTGCCGCGGGCACGCGACCCGATTGCCGTGATGGTCCACGACGACCGCGGCTACCCGATCGAAACCGCCCAGGTCACCGCCATCTCGCTCGCCGCCGACGTGACCCTGCGCAGGACCTCGTTCAGCAAAGCCGACGGAAGCGCGAAGATCGAGGACGCGTCGGGCATCCCGCTGCGCATGGAGGTGAGTGCGCCGGGCTACGCGACCACGATCAAGACGTTCGACAGCGCGCCGGCGCAGGTGACGATCGAGCTGCGGCAGGGACTGCGCGCGCGTGGAACGATCACCTCGCGCGACGGGCGAGATCGAGTGGAGGGGGCGCAGGTCAGCGTGTTCCTCGAGACCGGAATCCAGCGCCTCAAGACCAATGCGAAGGGCGAATACGAGCTCGCGGACCTGGAGCCCGGGCCGCTGCGGGTGCGTGTGGACGACGACGACTACGTGGCCGTGGAGAAGACGCTGCAGGTTCCGAAGGACGCCGACGCGATGCGCGTGGTGGACCTCGAGGACATCGACCTGCAGCGTGCGGGCGCGGTCGAGGGCGAGGTCGTGGACGACCGGGGCGATCCGGTCGCGGGCGCGCGCGTCGCCAAGGACGAGGCGCCCGAGTACCTGCCGATCGGACCGCTGCCCCCGGGCGTGGTGCTCACGGACGACAAGGGGCAGTTCACGCTACACGGACTTCCGGAGGGCGACGTGACGCTCGAGGCGTATGCCCCGGGCATCGGCCGGGGCAAAGAAGAGAAGATCGCCGTGCGAGAGGAGCGAACGACCACGCGGGTGCGGATCGAAATCGAAAAGCGCGATGAGTCCTCCGGCCCGGCGATCACGGCGGGCGTGCCGATCACGCTGCGGGCAGCCTCGGCGGGGACGTCGGCCGGGGTGCTGGTGGCCTCGGTGGTGCCCGGAAGCGGGGCCGAGCGCGCGGGCGTGATGACCGGCGACCTGATCGTGCGCATCGACGGCGTGACGCCGTCGTCCGTGCTGGATGCCCAGCGCAGGCTCACGGGACCGGAGCGCCACGAGGTGCTGCTGGAGGTGCAGCGCGGCGGCGAGGTGCTGAAGCTGCGGGTTGCGCGGGAAAAGCTGCGAAAGTGAGCGAGGGGCGCGTCGGGCGGTCAGGGAAGGCGCGTGTCGCGCGGGGGAGGCTCGGACATGGCGAGCTGGGAGCTCTTGCGCACCAGCTCGCGCAGCTGGCGGATGTCGGGGGTTTCGCCCAGCACGATGAGCACGACGCCCGCGGTGAGCACGAAGTCCGGACCCGGGTTGTAGATGAAGGTGCCTTGGGCGTCGCGCACGGCGATGACCAGCACGTTGGCAGCGCTTCGGAAGGGCGCCTGGCGCAGCGACAGGCCGGCGAACGAGGAATCGGCCGGGACGGGGAGCTCTTCGAGCCGCAGGTTGCGGTCCTTGTCGCGCACCATCTGGTCGAGAAACTGCATGACCTCAGGGCGCACCAGCTCGGAGGCCAGACGCTGGCCGCCGATGATGTTGGGGCTGACCGTGGCGTCCGCGCCGGCGATGATCATCTTGCGGGCGGCCTCGGCCTCGATGACCTTGGCGACGATCCGTGCGCGGTCGTTGAGGTTGCGCGCGGACAGGGTGACGTACAGGTTCTCGCGATCGGTGGGCAGGGCGGCGATCACGCCGCCGGCGTGCTCGATGTTGCAGTCGATCAGGGTCTGGTCGTGGGTGGCGTCGGCGTGCACGTAAAGCATGTTGCCGCCGCAGACCTCCTGGCTGATGCGTTCGAGCTTTTCGAGGTCCGAGTCGATGGCGACGAACTGCTTTTGGATGGCGAAGAGCTCCTCGACGACGTGTTTTCCGGTCGAGCCGACGCCTGCGATGATGACGTGGTCGCGCAGGGCCTTGATCTTGTTGAACATGCGCTTTCTCCGCAGGGCGTGGCCGAGGCGGCCCTCGACGAGCGTGGCGGTGATGTTGGACTGGAAGTAGACGAGGGCGCCGGACCCGAAGATGATGAGCAGGCCGGTGAGGACGCGGGCACCCTTGACGGCGCCGACGTCGTGCATCTCGGCGTAGCCGACGGTGGAGACGGTGATGAGGGCGAAGTAGACGGCTTCTTCGAAGGACCAGGTGCCGTGGCCGAGGACGGTGAAGCCGATGGAGGCCAGGCCGACGACGCCCAGGAGGATGGCGAAGGCGATGACGATTCTGCGGACGCCGCTTTCCACGGCCGAAGAGTAGGGAAGGCAAAAGGCAAAGGTCAAAGGTCAAAAGGCAAAGGGTGCGGCGGTTGACTCTGGCGGGGCGGCGGCTACATTGACGGCGTTCCTCGTTCGGGGGCGATTAGGTCTCGACGGGGGTGTTTGGAATTCGAGCTGCGTTGCCGTGGGTGCTTGGGACCACGTAAATCCCTTGAGCGAAAAGAACCGCGAACGATAACTCGCTCGCGCTGGCTGCCTAACAACAGCTAGCCGTCCGAACAGAAGGCCTCCGGTGCTTCTGGTAGGGCGTCAACGAACCGGATAGCCGATCCCCAGTGCTGCTTGGGGGTGAAGGCGAAAACTTAGGAGTGGCTAGCTTGGAGAGGGCCTGTCGGCGGGCGCGAACCGAGCGATATCAAACACCGACTATGCGCGTAGGATGCTCGGAGGACAGGCCTTCGGACCCGGGTTCGATTCCCGGCGCCTCCACTGTAATTTCAGATAGTTGCGGTTGCTCGACGCCCCGTCTCCACTATGTCTCCACGACTGGTGAGCGGGGCGTTCGACACTTCAGGTGGTCGATGTTGCGTTCGCATCGACTGTCGTTCCTTCTTCGCGGGCCTTGTCCAGAAGCTCTATGGCTGCGTGCTTCGCCCCCTTGGCAAGGTGCATGTACCGAAGCGTCGTCGTCAGGTCACGATGCCCGGCGAGATCCTGAATGACACGGGCGGGAGCGCCCTTCATCGCGAGATGCGAGCAGAACGTGTGCCGAAGGATGTGGACGGCCCCGGTGACCGGCAAACCAGCACGCCGCTCGACCCTCTCAATCCACATCCGGATCTTCTTCGGGGTGAGCGGTGAACCGTCGTCCCGGTAGATGACCCGCTCGCCGCGAAGGTGGCGAAGATCCTTGAGGGCGGCCTCCAAAGCCTTGGTCATCGGGATCGTGCGCGTCTTGCCGCTCTTGGTCGGGCCGAGCTTGCCGTTGTACGAGCTGCGCTGGACAACGAGTTGGTGGCGCTTGAAGTCCAGGTCAGAAAGGAAGATCCCAATGATCTCTCCCCGTCGCAGCCCGGCATCACCGCCGAGCAGCACAACCGCCAAGGCGCGAGGGTCAACCTTGGCAGCAGCGGCAATGAGCCTCTCGTAGATCTCCTGTTCGTAGAACGGTAGCTCTTGCTCGGGCACCTTCAGCAGTTTCAAGGTGCAAGGCATCATGGGGATCACGTTCCACTCGACCGCAACCCGAAGCAGCTTCCCGAGCACCGTCAACCTGTTGTTGATGGTCTTGATCTTGTCCGTGGGCTTGACCCTGAATCCCCCCGCGCCATCCGGAACGCCATCAGCGAACACGGCTTTGAGCTGCGCGATGTCCTCGTTGGCAATCTCGTTCAGGCGCTTGTGACCGAGTTGGGGGATGATGTGGTGGGCCAAGATGCTTTCCTTGGCATCGATGCCCGACTGCTTGTGCTGGCTGGCCTTCGCGTAGCCCCGAATGAACCTGGGCGCGAAGTCAGCAACCGTGGGAATCGGGTTCTCCGGCGGGGTGGACGCGGGGAGCGACGTGGAGTGGGTCTTGGTCTCGACCGCCTCCTTGCCTGCGCTCATCAAGCTCGCCTCCCGCTGCTGACCCCAACGAGTGGCTGCGGACTCGGAAGCCACGGGGGCCTTGATGCGCTCCCGATACCTCGCTCCATCAGGCCAACGGAAACGAATATCCACCTCCCAACCCTTCTTGCCGTGCTTGGTCCAGGGTCGTACGACAACACTCATGGCTGCCTCCCTTTCCCGTTGGCGACCCGGTCAAGCTCCTTCTTGAGCCGGTCGCGGTGGAACAGCAGCTTGCGAGTTTGCCTGACGACACCCGGAATCTGGCCCCGCTCTGCCATGGCGTAGATCGCCCCCACTGTGGTGCGAAAGAGGCGTGCGACCTCCTCGATTGTGAGCAAGTACGACAGCTCGTCGATGTTGGTGAGAGGGACATCGAGGCCGAAACCGCGAGCACGCCGGACGTGAATCCTCTGCTCTCCAGCCTTTGGCTTCCGCGAGACGCGAACATCCAGTGCGCTTGGGGGCTGTTCCTCGGCCTGACAGGTGACCCATACTTCTTCGCGGGGCTCGGAGGTCCGCCAGAGCAACACGCGCAGCCACTGGGGTCCAGGATCGTCCTTGCCCTCGCCAGCGCTTTCGGGCGGGGGCTCGTCGGGAATCCCGACATCGCACACGCCAATCTGATCCATCTCCATCTGCATCTCCCGGCCGCTCTCAATCGGGCCTTCCTGGGGAGCTGCTACACCGGAGACATCAAGATTCTGGGGGTGCCCAATGTCGATTTCTGATCCCCTCGCGACGATTTGTCGGAGTCCATCGCACCCATGTTCAAGGGCGGCGGGATCAGACCGGGGGACTTCGTAGGGCTGGGCCATGCCCGGACTACAATCCCGATCCCCTCGCAATCAACCGCGAGTCTACGTTTCGTCGGGGTCTAGTAGATCGGCGGCCTGCCCGGCTTGTAGTACCGGCATGAAGACCACCGACCCCACGAAGCCGTCCACAGCAAGCCGTCCGGTCACCCTGGCGTTTCCCGAGCCGCTGTTCCGCAGGATGCGGCTCTGGTGCGCCAGCCGAGACCTCACCATGTCCGCGTTCGTCACCGACGTGGTGGCAGCCGCTGTCGCTGACCTCCCGGCAGAATTGGCCGACGTGATGGCTCCCGCCGATGCGGTCACGGAGGTGGCGTCATGACCACCTCCCTGCTCACCCTCGCCGCCGACTTCGAGGAGCGTGAATCGCGTCATCTGCCCGACGTTGTGGTCCCGATGCACGACCTCGCCATGGCCCACGACGGCTCCGTCGTCGTCCCCGGCCTGGGCAACACCGTGATGACCAAGTGGGCCTCGACGCAGCTCGCCCACATGTTCGGGTACCGCGAGCGGTGGTTCGAGACGGTCCTGCCCACAGAGAGGCCCGTCGAGATCACCAAGCGGTTCCGCGCTTCGGGCAGGAACGTCCGCCTTCGCCTCGGCCGAGAACAGGGCCAAGACCGGCCGTTGCTTCGAGCCTTCGTTTCTCGGAGCTATTCCCCCGTCCTCGACTCCACCGTCTGCGTCGCGCTCCATCACGCCCTGGGCTCGGTTGGGGATCTCCCCGTCGTCCGAAGCTACGTCACCGACATGAGCACGACCTGGGTCGTGCAAGTCGGCGAGCGGTTCAAGCTCGGTGGGCCGGGGCAAGTCGGAGAGGTCTTCGGAACCCTGACGATCAGGAACAGCGACGTGGGCTTCGCGAGTCTGCTCGTGGCTGCGAGTCTTCTTCGTATCGCGTGCCTCAATGGACCTGTGCTTCCCGTAGGCGACGCGGTTCTGTTTGCTCGTCGGCACAGGGGTCTCCGTCCCGGTGAGCTTCCCCAGGCGCTCGCTGACAAGCTCTACGGGATTGGGGATCGCATTCACCGTGGTGCCCGCGTCCTGGAGTCCGCCGGGGAGATCGCCATCGCCGACGTGGCCCATGAAGTGCGCCAAGCCCTGAAGGCCGCCAACATCCCGATGAGGCTGGCGGCCCATGTTCTCCGGGCCTACCAGTACGAGCCCCATCCTTCCCGTTACGGCATTGCGGAGTCGCTCACCCTCGCGGCCCAATGGGTGACGCCCGAAGAGGGCTTGTCCTTGCAGCAAGCGGCGTCGCGGTACTTGATGTCGGCGGGGGCCGTGTCGTGATGGCCTCCGCTGACCGGAAGCCCCCTCCAGGTTGGACCTCCGGGGGCTATCTCTCCCAGCTCCCGCCGGGGGCGCAACAGCTCGTGGATCAAGAGCGGGACCGCACGGGACGGCTCCTTGCCGCCGTCCTCGTGGATCAGCAGGTCACGCTGGCCGACCCCATCATCGTCGTCATCGCCGACATCGAGGCCGATATGGGCAAGGCTCTCGCCGGGATGCTCATGTCCATCGACGAGGTCCGGGAAGAACTCCGGGCTGCCGAAGAAGAGCAACGCCGCCCCGTCGTTCTTGACGTTGCCGTCAAGGACCGGGCTACGGAGTTCATCGAGTTGGTGATGCCGGAGATTGCCGACTACGTGCGGCTCCGGCCGCCGTTCGCGTTCGTGTTGCTCGTCATCGACCGGCAGGACAACTCCTCGGTCTCGATGGCCGTGCCGACAACCTGCGAGGTGGCTCCGGGCGCGGTTCATTGACCAATTCCAGCGAAAACCGCTTGATTATGTTCATCGGGCTTCTGGGGAGCGACTTCGGGGCGTGTTCAGTTGGCGTACGGCTGTCTCCTGTAGCTCCCGCCAGTGTTGATATTGCCCCCGGCCCCTATGAAGTCCCACACGAACAGCGCGTGGGGCTCGCAGGATGTGGCCCGGTGGCTGTTCCTGGGGAGAAGCCCCACCCCTACGAAGGGAACCCCCGGCTGCTGTTGCCGAGGGGGATCAGGATTTCGGCCCGGCGGCTCCCCAGCCCGATTCCACTCACGTCACCAGAGGCGTTCGAGCGTGGCGACCGCGAACAGCTTGGAGATGTCGGGCACTGCCCGGAAGAAGACCCAGACGGCCATGGCGAGGCAGCTCAGGGCGGAACCGGCACCGCCGATCCCCATTCCGAGATTGAAGGTGGGGTCGTCGTCCGGCTCACGAACTTCGGGATTGTCCTTGAACCGCCGGTCGGGAGCGCCGGACTTGCTCTCGTGCTCGTGGTGAACTGGCTGGAATGCGCCGCCGATGAATCCGAGGCTCAGGAGGAAGCTCATGAAGAAGAACCGAAATCGATCCCATTGACCCAGGGCGAAGTACCCGAACAGGAAGCAAGAGAGGGGCACCAGCAGGAGGCCGACCAGAAACGGAAGCGCGATGTTCACCCGAATGGTGGCTGCGGCTCCGGCCAACACCGCTCCCACGCACGCGATGAACCCGACGTAGACCCACCACGAGTGGTCCTTCACGCCCGACTCGGGGGCGCATCCCGTGACGAATAGGAGGTAGGCCACCAACGGCCACAAGGCTTGTCTCTCACGCCGAAGAACCGCCATGACGTGCTCTTCCTTCAACCGTGCCGCCACCAGATCATGACCCTGATGTAGATGAACCACAGGAGCCCCCCACCGCCGACGACCGCCGCCATGATCGCTGGCGTCGTGTAGTCCGCGATCAGCAACGGGATGAACGCGACCGTGCCGACCAGGAAGGCTCCAATCGACAGGGCTTCTTGGAGCTTGAGCCTCTTGCTCGTTTGCTCGATGAGTAGCGGCTTCGGTCCCCCAGGGGGCATAACGCCCGTTCCGGCGGCTCCGAAGGGGAGCGGAGCAGCAGGTGGCTGCATAGGTCGCCCGCATCCAGGACAAGTAGGAGCCGCGTCGGAGATCTGCTTCTTGCAATCGGGGCACTCGATGAGGGGCATGGTCGTCCTCGTCTCCCTGGTCGATGGCTACTGAGCCCCCGTGACCTCTGTGGCGCACTTGCATGGGGCACACCGGACCCCCATTGACTTGCGCATCGACTCGACGTTTCGGTCACACTCAGCTCTTGTTGCGCCCTCCATCAAGCCTCCACCCGTCTCGCAGAACGTGACCCACTTCGGACACTTGGCGTCAGCTTCCTCCTGAGCTTTGCGGGCTGCTTCGGCTCGCACTCGTTCCGCCGCCTTGGCTGCCGCCTCCTCCTCGCGCTTGATGTCGCTCTCCAGAGCGGTGACCTTCTCCTGGGCCGCCTTCCCGGCCTTGCTCGCGGGGTCTGCTGCCACTGCTGCTTCGCACGCAACCTTGGCCCCCTTCAGGTCGTTCGCGGCAGCGAGCTTCAAGCACTCGTCGTACTTGGGTTGGGCCTTGTCGGCGCACCCGGAGATCATCACGACGAGCGCCAACATGATCGAGCTGTACGCGAGCTTCATCGGCTTTCCTCCGTTGTCTTCACGGGGCCAACCTCTCCCCGCGTTCAAGCTACGACCCCAAGGAAACCAAGGTCAACGAAAAACACGCTGATCCAGTGGGCTCCTTTCTGGTGATGCGTGTTGCGACGCTGGCCCCGTGGATTTCGACGTGGTGCTCAAAAGGCTCGGCAGGAACATGCGCAAAGCCCGCTGGCTCAAGGGCTGGACGCAGCAAGAGGCCGCGTCGGCAACGGGGATCAACTACCGCTACTTGCAGGAACTCGAACGTGGGATCCGCAATCCAAGTCTGCGGATGCTCTTCGATCTGGCTCAGTCGTACGAGATCCGTGTAGTCGATCTTCTCGACGTGAACGAGCGGACCAAGGCGGTGAGCCTTGCCGCAGCCAAGGCCGCCGCTCCGAAGAGGGGCCGCAAGCCCACGAAGGGCACCGGCCACTCCTAGCTTCACGCTCGCCGCCCCCTGCGGCCACCAATACGGGCAGCGATCTCGGCGGCGGCATCGTCCATCCGGGCGAGGGCAGACTTGGTCTCGGCCTTGGTCAGCGGTACGCCGATGAAGATCGGCCCCTGGTGTTTCTTGGCGGCATCGATGACGGCTTCGAGATCATCCTCGGTCACGAGCTGGGCAACGTTGACCAGAATGGTGCCGTCGCTGGCGAGGGCCAAGGGAGCCGTCGAGAAGCTGGGGTTGCTCCGGCTCACGGTGTCCTCCCGGAGGTCTTGACGCCCTCTCCGTAGGCCCATCGCACGAGCGCTACGGCAAGCTCACTCCACCGGGCCGTGACCTGCTCCTCAACCGAGAGATAGGTGCCCCAAGCGTCGGCATCCACGAGTTCACGCAGCTCGTGTTGCAGGCGCAGGATCTCGACCTGCACGGCTGAGGCGTCGGGGTCATGATGGATCGCGTCGTCAACGACGGCGGCCAGCTTGGTGTCGTCGGCGACCAGAGCGGGGTCAAGGCGAGGGCGTGGGGGCACGCGGGGACTACAAGCGCGAGGGCGGGGGGATCAACTTGCGACGGCTCGTGCAAGCCATGCTCAACCCGTCCCAAGGATCCCGTGGTTGTCGGCCACCGGGCCAGCGACGGTCGCTCCAAGGCATCTTCGTTCCGTCAAGCCGCTCCGCTCTTTGCCGGTGGTGGCGGAACCACGCTGGCCGGTCCCGGCTTTCTTGCTGGCGCGACTTTCTTCGCCTTCGGCGCGTGGTCTCGCCAAACCTCTTCCATGTCCTCGGTCTTCAGCGCCTCTCTCAGTCGGCTGAGCGCTTTCGTGGAGTACCGCTTGAACTTGCTCTTTCCGATGAAGAACACCTTGGCGCAGTCGGGGTCGTCCTCGATGCCAAGGTGACGAATGAAAGCCGTCACCATCGGCCCAGACTGGTCGAGTTGTTCGACGAGATCCTTGTGCCCCAGGTTGTAGAACCCTAGTTCATCAACGCGCCGGATAGCGACGACCGATGCCCCCGGCGTTCCCTCAGCCACCAATTGGACCGGCACCCCTTCCTTCTTCGTGATGCGAAGATCGAGTGAGGGACCATACCCGTTGGAGGAAAGGTCAAGCGCGGCCACTCCAGGGAACACCTCCGTCCAATCGTCACCTGAACCGATGCGCTCACCCAGTGCCCGGAGGTCCGAATCGCCAGGTTGAAGCCGCTCGCCTTGAAGTGCGCCGTCGAGGATCGCAAGCGTTCTGAGCTTCGCCTGGGCTTCCACCCTTCTTCGACTTCCGGGGCGCAAGAGACGGCGAACCTCGTCAACTTCGGAGCTGAACACAGCAGCCAAGTCCTTGGGGGCCACGGTCGAGAGCGGCAGGACACGCGCCGGTAGCCTCTCGGCGAGTTCCTCTCCGAAGACGGCACGGAGAAGATCTCGAAAGAGGGTCACTGCTGCCTGCGCTTGGATGTAGAGGTTTTCCTCGCAAATATCGAGCAGGTGGTGTTGGGCCGCGTCACGCAGCCCGTTCAACGCCTGGAGCGTGAGCACTTGGTTTGCATCGAGGAACTTGAGTCTCGCGTCCGAGAGCCCTTTGCGAAGACATGCGTCAAACCCGATGGTGTTCTTCTCGTTCTTCTGCCTGATCCGTCCACCGTTGTGGATGATGGCTGCCTTGAGAAGCATCTCGAAGGCGTGATCGAGCAAGATCAAGACCGTCTGGGGTCTGCCTCGGTCGGAGGGGCGGTTGAAGTGTTCGATTGCAAGGACCAGGGCGTCCGATGCCTTCGCAAGCAGCAACCTGGACTCTCGCTTCATCGTGCGCTCCCCCTACTCCTTCTCGAAACTCGCGCTCTCGAACTTCAGCGTCGCCGCGTTCTCGGTCACCACTCTCACCACGTCGTCCCCGATCCCATCCGGAACCTCGACCTCGATCTCCAGGGTTACCTTCGCCTTGGCCCCCCGGAGCGTCGTCAGGTGGCTCAAGACCTCGTCGGCCACGCGCCCGGCATCCCGGCCCACGCGGGAGTCGTCGATCTTCACGGACCCGACGAAGAGCTTGATCTTCCGAACGGGCGGGTGTTTCGACGGCGGGTGGATGCTCGGGGGCTTCTCCTTGTGGCCGCAGCCCTTGCAGCGCGTTTCTTCCGCTACCCAGGTCGGCTCCGTGGCCCCGCACTTGGGGCACTTCTCCGGGGCCTTGTAGCCGTAGCCACACTTCTGACAGACCCTCGCCACCGGCTGCCACTCCGGCTCCAGAGCCTTGCACGCAGGACACTTGGGCTTGTTGTCCTCGTCGAGCTGGGCCTTCGCCACGGGCGGCTTCACCAGGATCGTCGAAGATCCGATGACCGTCGTCGTCGTCCCCCGCAGCATGAGCCCCTGGTACCGCCCAGAAGCCTCGTCAAAGCCTCCGGCGATGGCGAACGTGTCATCGACCAGGAGCTGGGCGATCCCGTCCTTCACGGCCCGTTCCAGCGTGTCCCTGCTGACGACACGGGGCAGGTACAGGTACCTCGGGAACCACTCCGTGAGCTGGGCGAAGCTGACGTGGTTCTTGTCGGTCCACAGGTAGCGGTCCAGCTCCATCCGGAGCCTTGTGCCGCCCATCTCCGGCAGAAGCGTCTCGTCGGCCTTGAGCTTGGCGGCCGTCCGCTTCGCCAGGGACTCCGTGCCCGTCACCCGGATCTCATCGAGCACGACCTCGGCGGTCGGCGTCGTCTGGACGGGCACGAGCGCAAATACCCACGCCTCCTGGATGCGGAGGTCCACGGTCTTGTCGGCGTCGCGGAACTTGGTCTCGGCGTGCCGTTTCTGGGAAGCCGACAGGTCGAGCTGAACCTCGTCCTCGATGATGGAGCGCCACGCCATGAACGACGCGACGCCCGCCATGAGATCCCCCAGTCGTTGGCCGTCCGGGGCCAGGAAGACGAGCGTGTTGCGGTTGATGCGCGGGGAGTTGCCTCGGGATTCGAGGATCTCCCTTGCCGCCTTCATGCCGGGGGAATCCGTCGTGCCCTTCCTGTGGCCGTACTGCGGCCCCAGGATGACGAGCCGCGCCTCGGGATCGTCTCCCACCTCGCTTGAACTCTCCGGGCAGGCGTGGACGGCCTTGAACTCGCCCCTCGTGTGGTCGTCACGAAGGCGGGCCTTCATCTGCTCGTGCAGCACTTCGGGCTGCCGGAGCAGCTCGTTCGCCCGGTCCTCGGCCACGCGGTTGAGATTGGCCTTGGTCGAGATCCAGTAGCGGTTGCCGTCCTGGTGGACGTGCTTGGCCCGCTCGCTGATCCTCCGAAGCGCATCCCCAAACGTCGCGGGGGTCTCGCCTGGCTGTGTGCATCCGAGACGAACACTTCGGTCATCGAGGCCGGGGTTGCGCCCTTCTGAGCCGGGAGCCGTGCCCATGTAGAGCGTTCGAGCCACGCGGCGGCAGGCCGAGTACCTCCCCAGGTTGGGCGTGTTGCGGTCGATGTCGAGCGGCAGGGAGCTGGGGCCGTCCACGTCTTCG
This sequence comes from Myxococcales bacterium, assembly GCA_021847645.1. Taxonomy (GTDB): domain Bacteria; phylum Myxococcota_A; class Polyangia; order Polyangiales; family Polyangiaceae; genus JAJZQG01. Next base: position 2,832 of record JAJZQG010000029.1, on the reverse strand, counting down.
GAGATGATCGGCTCCCACACGTCGTGCAGGTAACGGGTCAGCTCGCTCTTCACGGCTCCGTCGTCCATGGGGACCGACGAGGGCATGATGAGCAGGCCGCCGTCGTTGTTCTCCCAGAGCCGGTGGATGACCTTGGCGAGCAGGCGCAATACGCCTCGGGTCCGCTGGAACTTGTCGAGGGTGCTCCACTCGCCGTAGAGCCGGTCGAAAAACTCCGGGTGGATCGGGTAGGCTGCTTCGAGCTTCTTGCGGTAGGCACCCTCGGCGCATCCCGAGGGGAACTCGGCGGCGGACGTGCGGTACATCTTGGCGAAGGCGTCGATGACCGCGTCCTTCTCCGCGAAGCTCGCCTTCTCGGAGATGGGCTCGAAGAGCCTCCTCCGGACGATCTCGAACCCCTCGTCGGCACTGGCTGGCCGCCATGGGGTTCCGAGGCGCTCGAAGATATTGCGCAGGGCTTCCAGGGCGTACTCCCCGTTCTCACCGCCGATCTCGATCTTCGACGCTGGGATGGACGCGACGACCAAGGTCTCCTTGGCGGCCTTGGCAGCTTCGGTCAGAGCCTGGGCGAAGCTCGCCTGGGCCTCGAAGTCACCAGCGGGAAGGTCTCGCTTGTTGACCAGTTGCCGGGCGTAGGCGACCCACTCGTCGATGAGGATCAAGCAGGGGGACAACGCATTGAACAGGTCGGCCAGATCCTTCGAGCCGGGGCTGATGCTCTGGGCGTCGGATGCAGCGACCATCTGGTAGCCATCGCGGCCCCCGAGCTGCCACGCCATCTCACCCCAGATGGTGCGGACCTTGGTGCCGTCCGGCTTCGTCGAGATCTGCCCTGGCGACAGGGCTGTGCCCACCAGGACGGCTCGTCTTGCGACGGGAGCCTTCTTCATGTCCACGGCCTTGAGGATGGGCTCCAGGCCGGGGAGATTCGTGGCGGGGGTTTCCGCGAACAGGTGATAGAGCGCCAGCATCCCGTGCGTCTTGCCGCCGCCGAAGTTCGTCTGTAGCTCGACGACCGGATCGCCTCCGTTGCCCGAGAGCCGGGTGAGGGCCTTGGTCAACAGGTCGCGCAGGCCATCGGTGATGAACGTGCGGCGGTAGAACTCGACCGGGTTGAGGTACTCCTCGCTGCCCTCGCCACGGGAGACCTGGGCAAGGTCAGCGGCGAACTCCGCTTGCACGTACCGCCCGGAAGACACGTCGGGGTGGGGTTGAACGATCTCGCGCCACGGCTTCAGGCCGGACTCGGTCTTGATCTCGATGGACGACACCGAGCGCGTCTTCTGCCGGGCCTGCTCCGCGTACACCGTCCGTTGAAGCTCCACGCGGAGTTCGTCCACCTCTTTGGCCTGAGCGGCGGCGGACACTGCCAGAAGTAGGCGATGGATGGAATCCAGGGCGCGGAGCGTGTCGTCGGAAGTGAAGTTCTCGTTGTGAGCCCATCGGTTCCGGTGCTCCACCAGCTCGTGGACGAGGTTGCGCTCGAACGGCCCCAGGTTCTGCCGGAACTGGTCGTTCCACTGCTCGATCATGGTCTTGAGCAGGGCCTGGGTGTCCCAGCGAACCTGCCCGTTCGGCAGGCGGGACATGCCCCGCCGTTCCGGCAAGGCATCGAACCATCCCTTTCCGAACGAAGTTGCAAGCTCGCGCTCGACGTAGGGGGCGAGCCCGTCTCGAAGCAGATCCAAGCCCTTTTCAACCCTTTGACGGTTCGTCAGTGCCATCTCTGTTCGTCTCCGAGGTCAGGTCGTCCGGCTACCGAAACAAGTCTTGCTGCGCGGGTTCCGTGGGGGTGATCTGCGCGGCGAGCTTCGACAGCTCCGGCCACGCGACGACCAGCCCGTTGTAGGCCCGAGCTTCTTCGGCCCAGCCCTTGCGTTCGCACGTCTGGTAGAGGCGGTAGGCGAGGTCACGAGCGGGGTCCGCGTTGGCTCCAAGGCGAGAGAGGAGGTTGGCCGCCACGGGCTCGCCCTTATCCTCCAGGCGCTTGATGAGGTTCTGGGTGCATTCCCACACGGTGAGGCGGTCGTCAGTCTCGGGCTCCCAGTCCTCGTCCAGCTCGGCCCGCTTCAAGAGCCGGACCTTTCCCGCCGAAGCCTTGATGATGCCCGCCTCGACGACGCCCTGAACCGAAACATTCCGGGCCTTAGCGAGTGTCTCGGCTTCGCCGTAGGGGCCGGGATCGAACCCTCGCGTCTCGAACCATGTGACGGCGAACCGGGTATCCGGATCGAACTCCCCCGTCTGCTCGGCGAGGTATTCATCGAGGGCCTCGTTGATGAGCTGGAGCGCCGTCCGCACGGACATGGGAGAGCCGTCCGCCTCGATGACCTTGGAGTGACGGGAGAAGATCGCCATGCCGGGGCCGATGGATGCCTGGGCCATGTCCACCGGGGCGATGTTGCCCTTTTGTAGTGCCCGGAGAGCGGCGGGAAGTTCTCGCCTTAGCATCCGCTTGAAGTCCGTTCGCGTGACCGTTATTGGCGAGTCTGGTCGCTTCCGACACACCAGAACTATCGACGACGCCAGCGCGTTTGCGCCAATATCCCGTAGTCTCCCCGTCCTTTCACTCCGGACGGGCCAAGTACCTGCTATCACGAATCCGCTCTCAACGAGGGCGGACAGCATCGCCTCCCATCCGGTTGAGGAACGGCTGCTCTTCTCTGCTTCCACCGAGTCCCCACTGCCTTCTGATTGCTTGAAGGCGTAGTACACCGATACCGGGATACCTGTCATGACCCTCAACATCTTGCCGCAAAACGGCCCGGAAATTCCGCAAGCGGCAGCATGAGCTGAGAGGGACGGGCGCTCCGAAGCTGGCGACGGCCAGCA
>JAJZQG010000275.1 GCA_021847645.1 Myxococcales bacterium | reverse complement strand
CGGAGAATGGGGGTGGCAGTGACGTCCATGGTTGCCCCTATCCTCATCGGTCGGGCCGGGGGGGGGGGGGGGGGGGTGACGTTGCGATGCACGAGGACGTTGGCACCGCCGAGCAGGCGGTAGGTGGAGACGGTTGCAAGACGGACTCCGTATATCCCAACGGCGGGAGCTACTCCGACGGGTACACCCTGTCCTACGTGACTCCTCCCTCGTGCAGCTACGAGTTCCTGACGCACACTTCACCGGATGCGTCCTACGACAACAGCAGTTGTACCAACCAGTACATTGTCGAGGTCACCGGGATACAGAACAGACCCTACAGCATCGGGTACACTGTCGGCTGGGCGGGTCCGGCGTTGACGCAGAGCACGTGTCCGTACGCGTACGTCGGCGTGGCGGCCTACGCCCACCGGTATGGCACAAGCACGTGGGATCCTAAGGGCATAGCGGAGTACACCGGGAGCTGGGTTACATGGGGCCAGGGCGGTTTCTGCTTGTTCTCGGCCGTGTCAAACGACCTCGTTTCGATCGGCCCGACCCAGAGCACCTACGACAAGGTTCGAACCGCAGTTCTGGCGATGGGGTTGATATTCAAGGAGCCTGTCAGTGGCGGAGTCATGTACGGTCAGGGGCCGTGCGGGCCCCAATCCGGAGGCACGCCGATGTCCCAAGAGGAAATCGCACGCATCTCGGCCGAGACCGGGCGCTACCTGATCAACGCGTCGAATCCGAGCGCGCCGATGGTGCTGGCGCCGCAATAGGCCATTTCGCCGCACGCCGCGCGAGCACGGGTTCTTGCGCGGCGTGCGCTCTGCGGTGCAATGATAGCGATTGACGGAGGACGAGATGCGCGCGTGGATGTGGCTGCTGCTTCCGGCCGTCGCGGCCGGCTGTGGGCGAACCGGGCTGCTGTTGGGCGAGCCGGGCGAAGGCGACGCAACGCCGAACGCTGGAGCGGGGGGCGCGGTCACCGGCGGCAGTGGCGGCCAGATGAGCGGTGGGGCTTCAGGGGCTGAGGGCGGATACGGCGCTTGGGCCGGCAGCGGAGGCTCCGGCGGCGTGAACGACGCTGGCGTCGGCGGCATCGGGGGTGCAGGCGGCTCGGTGGTCGATGCCGGCGTCGACGGGGCTACGGCGGAGCCGTGGATGAATTGTTGGGGTGCCAAGTGCATGACCAAGGATCCGGGGGGCTACTTCTTGATGAAGGTCTTCGTAGGGCAGGAGGGATGCGAGCTGTGCGCTCCCTACTGCAAGACCGGCGATAGTGCCTGTCCTGACCCGGCCGATTTGACAGATGACTGCGACAGCTGCCGAAACCTCGTCTTCTTGTATAACGAATCAGTCGGGTACACCGGTTGGTACTCGGAGCTGCAGGACTGGTGGAACTGTCTCGCCACCTGTCCCGAGCCGCCCGATGAATACACCTGGCCCTATGGCACTTGGGGATGTGCCGCTGACCCCAGCAGCGACCAGGACGCTGCTGTCACATGCGGCTGTCCCGATACTCCGCCGAACGGCGGCGCTTGCACGCAACTCGGGCTCACCTGTGTGTGGGGTCCGACGTTTTGCCAATGCGATCAGCTCAAGGCGCAGTGGAAATGCCGCACCGGGCCGCACGAACCAGCCCACGGGTGACCCGCCGCGCCGAGCTTCGGCATTCAGCGAGATCTTCGGGCGAGCGGCCAGCGAGGCATTGCCCTTGCGCGGCGCGAGCCGTCCGGTATCCGGATCGCGCTTCTGGGCGACGCAGCTTCGCAGCGCGGACACGGGCTACGCCTATTCATTATTTCATTTCCCTGATGCGGGCAATCATGCCCGTGGTTGAATGCCCATCGACAAAACTCAAAATCCTGACCTCGCCACCTGCCGCCAACATACAATCCCCGCCGGCAATATCTTCAATGCGATAATCGCCACCCTTGACCAAAATATCGTCATGAAGCGCGCCGCGCAGGCAATCGACGAGCTGCGCCGCCAGCTGTTCTTTCGCGGCGGACCGCAGATGATGGCCATCGGGCGCGGTAAGCGCTGGCTGTTCCTGCGTGCATGGGAGAAGTGCACGCCCCCGACGAGTTGACGATGCTCCTTGGTCTGTGCCACGTGCAGCGTCGCATCGAACGGCGCGACAACAAGCCCATGCGCAAGCTGCACGACTCGCTCGAGAGCCACTTCAAGGAGGTCATCGCCCTGGGCAAGCACCGGCCACCGGTCGGAGGGGTCGAGGCCCTGAACAAGAACTGGGAGACGCTCGTGCGCCAAGGGCGCGGCTACCGCGACCTGCAATTCCTGCTGCTGAAGCTGCGTTTCGCGATCGCCAATCCGATACGTGAGGAGGACGGGATGCTCCGGTTCCTTGCCTTGGGGCTGCCCGTGCCATACCGCCAAGCAGCCTGATGCAGATCACGACCGGCGTCCGGCGCGGCGGGGGATCTTGGGACGCTCAACACGCTCCCGAGGCTGCACCCAGCTGGGCGGATTGGATGGAGTCACCATCCTGCGCATCCGCCTCGACTCTCTGGGGCCGGGCACGCCGCCGGATTGACGGCGCTGACACGCAACGCCGACGAACAGCCCACGCGCTGGGGCAGAAGGGCTGTCTCCAACTCCACCCGGGTGAAGCCCGGACTCCACCCGGGTGGAGTCGGGCCGGGCCGACCTCACCTTCGTGCTCTACGAGTGCGACCCCTGCTCCCGCACGATCCTCGATGAGCTGCCGAGAGAGTGCGCCTCCGTGTCTCTGCGCTTACTTTCCCCACGAGGCGGGGCCTCCGCGCGCACCTTCCTCGTACGAGAGTTCCTCCAGCGCATCCCGTCGCAGCGCCGCCAGCTCGCGCCGGAGCGCGGGCGCAGCGGCAGCCTCCAGTTGGTCATACCGCGTCTCGTCCATGCGCTTGAGAAGCTCGACGATATCCGCAACGTCCTGGTGACGGTGCGCGTAGAGCTTCAGCTCGACAAGTGGGCGCAGCGCGGCGAAGTCGGGATCCGCGGGGCTTGGCTCGACCTTGTCAATCGGCGGGTAGGGCGGGCAGCCGGGGCGCGGCATCGGTTCACCGCTGATGAGCAAGTCGACCGCGACTCCCGTGGCGTCGTGGCGCAGCCGGTCCACCGCCTCGCGCGTGAATCCGTGCGTCGCGAGGTGCTCGTCCAATCGTTCCGGGCTCGGCAGCTCCACCAGCACGTCGACATCGTCTGTCAGCCGCTCGTAGCCGTGGTGCACGACAGCCAGTCCTCCTGCGAGACGGAATCGAATCCCGGCATCGGTCATCAGCGTGCGCACCGCGGGTAGGGCGAGGTCCACGGCCTTCGTATCGGGCTTCACGGTCCGGATGAACCTCCTCAAGCGTGCGAGGGTCTGCGCTGTGCCATCCACGCGAGAATCATAGCATGACCGGGACGGCTCCCCGACAACACCAGGCGGCCGTCACGCAGCTCGAAGTACGGCAGACGAGCCAGCTCCCGATGGTTGGCGAAGCGCGTGTCCGTGCCCATGCGCCCAGCATACGTCGCCTGCGCCCTGTGCGCGGCCGTTCCGCCCGGCACACCGCGGCTGCCTGGATTTTCGCGGCTCGGCGCTCGCGGGTTGACCACGGCCCGCGGGTCGAGCATACGTTCGCGCGATGCATCGAAACCTCGCCCTGCTCTCGATCGCCATGCTGTGCGCCGTGGGCTGCCAGCACAGCGTGCATCCGCGCGTCGGCACCGGCTTGCCCCCGCCGTCCTGGGTCGAGGCGGAAACGCCTCCGCCGCCCGGAGACGACGACGAGGAGGCAGCGTCCGACACCACGGTGGTCGAAGGCCCGCGCGAGATCTCCGCGCGCCACATCCTCATCATGTACAAGGGGTCGGCCCACGCGCCCGAGACCATCGGACGCACCAAGGAAGAGGCCCTGGCGCGCGCCAAGGAGTGTCTCAAGCGCTTGCGCGCCGGCGAGCCCTTCGAGAGCCTGGTCGCCGAGTACTCCGACGAGCCCGGCGCCGCCAAGCGCGGCGGCTCCCTCGGACGCTTCGATCGCACCCGCATGGTCGAGAGCTTCACCAAGGCCGCCTTCGCCCTCAAGCCCGGCGAGATCAGCGACATCGTCGAGACGCAGTTCGGCTACCACATTATCCAGCGCACCGAGTAGAACCGGGCCCCGGCGAGCTTTGCCATCCTTCCGGGGCTACGCCCCGATGGAAACGAGTGACCGTCATGTCCGACAGCAAACACACCTTCGACCCTGTCCGCCCCGAGATCGACTTCCCCCGCGATGAGGCCCAAACCCTCGCGTTCTGGAAGCAGCACGGCATCTTCCACAAGACGCTCGATGCACGGCGCGACAGCCCCAAGGGCACCTTCGTGTTCTACGAGGGCCCGCCGACCGCTAACGGCATGCCCCACAACGGCCACGTGCTCACCCGCGTCATCAAGGACCTGTTCCCAAGATTCAAGACCATGCAGGGCTACAACGTGCCCCGCAAGGCCGGCTGGGATACCCACGGCCTGCCCGTCGAGGTCGAGGTCAGCAAGGAGCTGCGCATCCCGGACAAGGCCGGCATCGAGGCCTACGGCATCGAGCCCTTCACCCAGAAGTGCATCGAGTCCGTCTTCCGCTACACCACCGAGTGGGAGCGCCTCACCGAGAAGATCGGCTTCTGGGTCGACCTGGAAACCGCCTACGTCACCTACCACCGATCCTACGTCGAGAGCGTCTGGTGGGCCCTGAGCAACCTGTTCCGCAAGGGCCTTCTCTACCAGGGCCACAAGGTTGTCTGGTGGTGGGCCCAGGGCGGCACCGCGCTCTCGTCCCACGAGGTCGGCCAGGGCTGGAAGACCGTCGACGATCCCTCCGCGTTCTGCCGCCTGCCGCTGCGCGACGACCCGTCCACGAGCCTCGTGGTCTGGACCACCACGCCCTGGACTCTGCCCTCGAACGTGTATGTCGCCGTGGATCCGGGCTTCGACTACGTGGTCGTGCGCGACGGCGACCAGAAGCTCATCGTTGCCGCGGCGCTTCGCGAGCCCCTCGAGCAGAAGCTCAAGCGGCCGCTTGAGATCGTCGAGACCCGCAAGGGCGCCGACCTGGTCGGCCTGACCTACGTGCCCCCGTTCGACGCGTTCTACAAGGAGCACAAGGACCTGAAGGCGAAGCTCGCCGATGGCACCCAGACCCTCGCGTTCTGGCGCGTGATGGCCGGCGACTTCGTCACGCTCGATACGGGCACCGGCATCGTGCACATCGCCCCCGCGTTCGGCGAGGACGACTTCGCGCTGCATCGCAAGACCGTCTCGACCTACGCCAACGCGTCGGAGATCCCCCTACTCTGCGCCGTCGGCGCGGACGGCAAGTTCCTGCCGATGATGGGCGAGAAGTACGCCGGACGCTGGGTCAAGGAGTGCGATGCGGACCTGACCAAGGACCTGGCCGCGCGCGACCTGCTGGTGCACTCCGAGCTGTATCGCCACGACTACCCGTTCTGCTGGCGCAGCGACGACGACCCGCTCATCCAGCTGGCGCGTCCTGCCTGGTACATCAAGACCACCGAGAAGATCCGGAACGCCATCGCCAACAACCAGCAGGTGTTCTGGCTTCCGGAGCACATCAAGGACGGCCGCTTCGGCGACTTCCTCGAGAACAACGTGGACTGGGCCCTGTCGCGCGAGCGCTACTGGGGCACGCCGCTGAACGTGTGGGTGTGCACGTCGAACGCCGACCACAAGCACGCGCCCGCTTCGGTGGCCGAGATCGAGAAGCTGAACCCCCAGGCGTTTGCCCGGTTCCACGAGGCACGCAAGGCCGACCCGTCGCTCAGCGAGCACCTGATGGTCCACAAGCCGTGGATCGATCACGTCTCGTTCCCGTGCCCGGTGTGCGGCGCGGCCATGAAGCGCGTGCCCGAGGTCATCGACTGCTGGTTCGACTCGGGTTGCATGCCTTTTGCCCAGTGGGGCTTCCCGCATCTGCCCGGCTCGGCCACGAAGTTCGACGAGAGCTTCCCGGCGGACTTCATCAGCGAGGCGATCGATCAGACCCGCGGCTGGTTCTACTCGCTGCTCATGATCTCCACGCTGGTGTTCGACGAGACCACGCAGCGCGAGATGGGATTGAGCCGGATGCGCGCGTATCCGCACCCGTACAAGGCGTGCATCGTGCTCGGCCACACTTGCGACAAGGATGGCAAGAAGGAGTCCAAGTCCAAGGGCAACTACACGCCGCCCGAGGTCATCCTGGACAAGGTGAAGATGGAGTTCGGCGTGTTGGACCGCGCCAAGGCCGGCAGCAAGCTCGAGGCCCAGCCCGGCGAGGCGCTGATTGCCACCGATGACCTGGAAGGCCTCGACCTCAAGGAGAAGGCCACCGTCCGCATCTACCGCGCAGACGCGCCGGACCAGGCCCGCGACGTCGTGCTGCACGGCACCCGCAAGCTGCCCCGCCGCGTCATCCTCCTCAACAAGGCCGACCGCGAGGCCCTGCGCGTGGTCCCCAACGACCGCGGTACCGGCGTGATGGCCGTCGAAGTCCCCGGCTTGCCCGTCGAGCAGCGCGTGGTCGTCGACGACCCCCATACCACCTCTCCCGGCGCCGACGCATTCCGCTGGTTCTTCTACTCGTCGAGCCCGCCCTGGACCAATACGCGCCACTCGCTGACCAACGTGCGCTCGGCGCAGAAGGAATTCCAGGTCAAGCTGCGCAACGTCTACTCGTTCTTTACCATCTACGCCAATATCGACGGCTTCAACCCCGCCGAGGAGGCCCAGTCCCTCGACGGCCTCGATCCCGAGCACCTGGCGCGCTGCAAGGGATTCCGACCCGTCGCCGAGCGATCGCTGCTCGACCGCTGGATCCTCAGCGAGCTGGCCCTGACCACCCGCGACGTTACCGCGCACCTCGAGGAATATCGCGTCTACGAGGCGTCGCTGCGCCTCATCGAGATGGTCGACGCCCTGTCGAACTGGTACGTACGCCGCAGCCGCGAGCGCTTCTGGGCGTCCGGATTCTCCCAGGACAAGCGCGACGCGTATCTGACGTTGTACTCGTGCCTGGTGACGCTCGTGCGCCTGTCCGCCCCGTTCGTGCCCTTCTTCGCCGAGGAGCTGTATCAGAATCTCGTGCGCAAGGCGTGGCCCTCGAGCCAGCCCGAGAGCGTGCACCTGTGTACGTGGCCCAAGGCCGACGAGGCCGCGATCGACAGGGAGCTGTCGGTGCGGATGCGCGCGGTGCGCGACCTGGTGTCGCTTGGCCTGCAGGTGCGCACCAATCACCGTCTCAAGGTCCGGCAGCCCCTGCGGCGGGCGGACATCGTGCTGGCGCGCCAGGAGCTCAAGGACGGGCTGCGGGCCCACCAGGAGCTGGTGGCCAGCGAGCTGAACGTGCACGAGGTGCGGTGGCTGTCGCCCGGCGAGGAGGGCGGCGAGGTCGTCTACAAATTGAAGCCCAACTTCCGTGCCCTGGGGCCCAAGCTCGGCAAGCGCATGAAGGCCGCTCAGGCAGCCCTCGCCAAGGCCGACGCCGGCACGCTGCGCACCGCGCTGGCCGTCGACGGCAAGGTCGTCATCCAGGTGGACGGCGAAGGGGTCGAGCTCGGCCCCGAAGAGGTCGAAGTCTCCGTCGAAGCCGTCGAGGGCTTCGCGGCGGCGGGCGCCCAGGTGGGCGTGGTGGTACTGCACACCAAGCTCGACGAGGAGCTCATCGACGAGGGCTTCGAGCGCGAGTGCCTCTCGCGCATGCAGGCGCTGCGCAAGGAGCTGAATCTGCCCTACGCGGCGAGGATCAACCTGGCGGTCGACGGCTCGGAGCGGATTCGCCGGGTGTGCGAGAGGGCGGCGGCCAGGCTCTCCAAGGAGGTCCTCGCCGTCACGTTCAAGATCGGCCCGGCGGACTTCACGCCGCAAGCCACAAGCGAGCACGAGTTCGACGGCGAAAAGCTGCTCATCGCGCTCGAGGTGGCGGGCTGATCCGCCCCGTCAGCTCTTTCTCGACGTCTTCGCGTAGAACGCCGCCAACACCGGCTCCAGGTCATCGCCCAGACACTTCGGGCATCTGACCTGCTCGCCCGTGGACATCGCTACCGAGCGATGCTCCCGCAGCGAGATTCCGACGTTGTCGTGCTCGCCCATCGACATGCTCAACGTGAACGTCTCGTTGCACTTGCGGCAACGGTAGTCATACGACGGCATAGCGTCCCCTCCTTGCTGTTCCATGAATAGGATACGCGCGAGCACGGGCCTTGCCAACGGGCGGCAACGCGCGGCAAGACGTCCGGCCCGGACGCATCGAAGCCGGTCGAGCGATTCCCCTGCGGCGAACCTCCGGTCGGCCGCGCTGGCCCCATCGGCTACGTAACTGGGCCACCAACAAGTTTCCCTCACCCCCTCGCTTTGCGGGAGGAGGATCTCGTCCCCTCGCCCGCGGGAGGGCGGCCGGGGGTGAGGGAAATCTGATCAGCGTCGTACAAGCCATGTCGTGAGGGCTCCACGCGGGACGAGCGTCCCCAAGTCGTCTTCGTCGCCCGATCGACCTCGCCGCGACCGCTTGCCGCCACCAGGTCGTCCACGCGCTCCGAGACGTGGGGATGGGCGAGGGGCTGTGCTATGTTCTTGTGGTGACCGCAGCTCCACATCGCCTCGCCCAGATTCGCGCGGCATTCGCTGACTGCGACGACGTGCGCTTGGCGCTGCTTTTCGGCTCCGAAGCTCGCGGTGAGGCCCGACTGTCGTCGGACGTCGACATCGCCGTCATCGCGCCCGGGGTGGACCTGCTCGCGCTCGGGGCAAAGCTTGCGGAGGCCTTGCGATGCGAGGTGGATGTGGTGGACTTGCTCGACGGCGGCGTTCCCCTCTTGGAGCAGGTGCTGCGTGACGGAATCGTCGTGCACGAAGCCTACCGTGGCGAAGCGGCGCGGTGGCGGTCGCGCACCTTGGCGACGCTGGAGACGGACCGGCCTTGGTATGCACGCATGCGAGACGCCTGGCTCGAGCGTGTGCGAACCGAAGGGATCCACCATGGTCGATCGTGATCTGATCGCGGCCAAGCTGGCCGAGCTCGCCGACCGCGTGGCACGCGTCCGCGCGAAATGCCCTCCCACAGCCGAGGAACTTCTCACGGACAGGGACTCCCTTGACGTCGTGAGCTTCAACCTGATGCTTGCGGTCCAATCCTGCGCGGATATCGCTAGCCATCTGATTTCGGACGAGGGATGGCCGGCGGCGGTGAATCTAGCGCGGGCTTTCAACCAGCTGCGCGACGAGCGTGTCATTGAACCGGACACGGCTGCAGCGCTCGGGCGCGCGGTGGGTCTCCGCAACGTGGTGGCCCACGGTTATGCCGGAGTCAACCCGACCCTGGTCCACGCTGCGGCCGTGCGGGGAACCGCCGACCTGGATGCATTCGCGCGACAAGTCGCCGCGTGGGTTGCGGCCCGGAAAGACCAGTAAGGGACCACCAATCCAAGGGTCGTCCCGTTCTGGTAGGGGCTCGACACGTCGAGCCCCACTTCCGCGCGGCATCGCCGCGCTTGGAGCCACGATGTCGTGGACCAATCCTGCAAGCCCGCGGCTGTGCAGCGGGTCGTTGACCAGACGCCCCGGTGCTATCGTTTCCTCATGGTGCGGTTCCTGCTCCTGCACGGCTTCACCCGGGAGCCGCGAAGCGCCGTCTGGACTCGCGTCAAGGACGCTATCCAGTTCAGCGGTGGCTTCGTCCTGCAGGCAACCGCCTTCTCGAACAAGTCCCTGGCCGTCTCCTTCGAGTTGCCCGCCGCCCGCATCCCGGACCTCGGCCAGCGCCTGAGCGACGCCAGCATCGTGTTCTACGAGGACAGCGCCGCCGCCCTGGCTCAGGTGCCCGAGGACGCAGCCGACGACTGCTCCGACCTCACCGCCATGCTCAACGTGGCCTTCCTCCACGACGAGCCGGACGAGAAGACCGAGGTGCCGTCCGTGCCGGGGTAGGCGACTACTCCTCGCGCGCGGCCGGCGCGGTCAAGGGCAGGGCAGACTCACGCCGCCGAGCCGCGCGACGCCCCCCGTTCTCCCGCATAGCTGTTAGCAGTTCTGGCGACGGTCACGGTCACGGTCACGGTCACGGTCACGGTCACGGTCACGGTCACGGCCCACGGTCACGGTCACGGTCACGGTCACGGCCCACGGTCACGGCCCACGGTCACGGTCACGGTCACGGCCCACGGTCACGGTCACGGTCACGGTCACGGTCACGGTCACGGTCACGGTCACGGTCA
>JAJZQG010000274.1 GCA_021847645.1 Myxococcales bacterium | reverse complement strand
GCTCGATGCGTCCGCGCCGCGCCGAGTCGGGTGTGGCGAAGGCTCGACCCCCGGAATTCGATGGCTGCTTCGATCGCGTCGGATCATATGATCCGGTCGGGCGGATCATATGATCCGGCCTGCCGGCTCGGCCTTCGTCTTGCCGTGAAGTCCTTCTCCAGCCTGGTCGTCGTCGATTTGCGCCATCGGTGGCGAGGCGTCGCGATCGCGCCGGCCCTCGTGGCTGCCGCCGGCACGCTCACCTGGCCAGTGCGCGAAGCTCGCCTCGTCGCTTCCACAGCTTGTAGACGGCCGGATACACCAGCAGCTCCATCAGGAACGAGGTGACCAAGCCCCCGATCATCGGCGCCGCGATCCGCTTCATCACGTCCGCCCCCGCCGAGGTCGACCACATGATCGGCAGCAGTCCCATGAACGCGGCTGAGACGGTCATCATCTTCGGGCGAGCGCGCTTGACCGCGCCGTGCACGATCGCCTCGTCCAGCTCTGCCATCGACCGGAGGTGACCGGTCTGCTTCGCCTCGTTGTACGACAGATCCAGGAACAACAGCATGAATACGCCGGTCTCGGCGTCGAGTCCCATCAGGGCGATCATGCCCACCCAGGCTGCGATTGATACATTGTAGTTTAGCAAGTGGAACAGCCAGATCGCTCCCACCGCGGAGAACGGCACCGCGAGCATGACCACGAGCGCCTTGAACGCCGAGCGCGTGTTGGCATACAGAAGCACGAAGATGAGCACGATGGTGAGCGGGATGACCAGCTTCAGGGTCTGCTTGACACGCGCCATGTTCTCGTACTGGCCGCTCCACACCAGGGAGTAGCCGGGCTTCAGCTTGACCTTCGCCTGCACGACCCGGCGTGCCTCGTCGACGTACCCGCCGATGTCGCGCCCGGCGACGTCGACGTACACGTAGCCCGCGAGGAACCCGTTCTCGTCACGGATCATGGCGGGGCCCTGCACCACCTGGATCCTTGCGACCTGGGACAGGGGCACTTGAGCCCCGGAGGGCGTGGGCACCAGCACGCGTTGCAGCCGTTCGATGTTGTCGCGCAGCTCGCGCGGATAGCGCACATTGACCGGGAATCGCTCGCGGCCCTCGATGGTGGTGGTGACGTTCTCGCCGCCGATAGCGCTCGTGATGATGGTCTGGACCTGGGCGATGGTCAGACCGTGCCGGGCGATCTGGTCTCGACGAGGCACGAAGTCCACGAAGTATCCGCCGGCCGTGCGCTCCGCGTAGACGCTTCGCGTGCCCGGGATCCCGTTCACGGCAGCCTCGATCTCCTCTCCGACACGCTCGATCTCGGTGGTGTCCGAGCCGTAGATCGTGATGCCGATGTGCGTCCGCACGCCGGTGGTGAGCATGTCAATCCTGCCCTTGATGGGCATGGTCCACGCGTTGGTGACGCCGGGAATCTTGAGCGTGCGGTCCATCTCGTCCACCAGCTCCTCCCAGGTCAGGTGATCGGGGTCGACCGCGCGGAACGGGGCCTGGAGCCAGGACGGCCAATGCGAGTAGAACCTATCCTTGTGTCGCCACTGGTCCTGCGGCTTGAGCACGACCGTGGTCTCCATCATGGAGAACGGTGCGGGGTCGGTCGAGGTGTCGGCGCGCCCGGCCTTGCCGAACACCCGCTCGACTTCGGGGAAGCTCTTGAGAACCCGGTCCTGCGTGGTCAGCAACTCCTGCGCAGCGGCCACCGAGATGCCCGGCAGAGTCGTGGGCATGTACAGGATCGTGCCCTCGTTGAGCGGTGGCATGAACTCGTGTCCCAGCTTCAGGTAGGCTGGCACGCTCAGCCCCACGATCGCCACGGCCGAGGCGATGACCGTCTTGGGATGCCGCAGGACGAGCCTGCAAACGGGCTCGTACACGCGGAAGATCGCCCTGCTGATAGGGTGTTTCTGCTCGGCGTAGTAGGTTCCCACCGCGACCCTGGTTGCCAGCCACGACAACCACCTGGGCCGAAAGGTGAACGGATCGATGCGCGCGAACAGCATGCGCATGGCCGGATCGAGCGTGATGGCGAGCAACGCGGCCAGGGCCATCGCCAGGTTCTTGGAGTATGCCAGGGGCTTGAACAAGCGCCCTTCCTGGCCCTCCAACGCGAAGATCGGCAGGAAGGCGACCGCGATGACCAGCAGCGAGAAGAAGACCGACGGGCCCACCTCCTTGAGCGCCTCGAGCCGCAGATGGAAGAAGTCCCCCTTGCGGCCGCCGGCTTGCCACAGGTGAATCTTGTTGTAGGCGTTCTCCACCTCGACGATGGCGCCGTCGACGAGCACGCCGATGGAGATCGCGATGCCCGCGATGGACATGATGTTGACCGTGATGCCCATGAAGTACAGCGGGATGAATGCGAGCAGCACCGAGATCGGGATCGTCAGGATGGGCACGATCGAGGACGGCACGTGCCACAGGAAAATGAGGATCACGAGCGAGACGATGATCATCTCGATGAGCAGCTCGTGCTCGAGCGTGCCAATGGCGCGGTGAATGAGCCCTGACCGATCGTAGGTCGGAACGATCTCCACACCCTCGGGCAGCGACGGCTTCATCTCGTCGAGCTTGTCCTGAACCCGCTTGATGACGTTGACCGCGTTCTCGCCGTGGCGCATCACGACAATGCCGCCGACCACGTCACCGGTGCCGTCGAGGTCGGAGACGCCGCGGCGGATCTCCGGGCCGAGCTCGACGCGCGCCACGTCCTTGAGCAGCACCGGCACTCCGTTGTCGGTCTTGAGCGCGATGCCCTCGAAGTCGGACAGCGACCGGGCATACCCTCGGCCGCGAACCATGTACTCGGTGCCGCTCCAGTCGAGCAGGCTCCCGCCGACCTCGTTGTTGGACTGGCGGACCTTGTCGATCACCGTCTCCAGCGGCAGCGCGTAGGCGGCCAGCCGGTCGGGGTCCACGGTAATCTGGTACTGCTTGACGAAGCCTCCGATGGAGGCGACCTCGGAGACCCCGGGCACGGACTGCACCGCGTACCGCAGCGTCCAATCCTGGTACGAGCGCAGCTCCTCGGGCGTGTGTTTGCCGGAGTGATCGACCAGGGCGTACTGGTAGACCCAGCCCACGCCGGTCGCGTCGGGCCCCAGCTCGGTCTGCACGCCCTCCGGCAGCTTGGACTGGATCTTGGACAGGTACTCCACCACGCGGGACCGCGCCCAGTAGATGTCGGTACCGTCCTCGAAGATCACATACACGTACGAGAAGCCGAAGTCGGAGAAGCCGCGGATCGCCTTGACCCTGGGCGCGCCGAGCAAAGCGGTCACGATGGGGTAGGTGACCTGGTCCTCGATGATGTCCGGCGATCGGTCCCAGCGGGAGTAGACGATGACCTGCGTGTCGGACAGGTCCGGCAGAGCGTCGAGGCGTATGCGCTGGAGCGTGAAGACCGCGAAGATCGCGGCGACTGCCACGCCGAGCAGCACGAGCGCGCGATTGCGCGCGGAGAACTCGATGATGCGAGCGATCATGGCGCGCTCCCACTCGCCGTCGCGCTCGGCGCGACAAGCGCGGCCCGCAGCTGCGACTCCGAATCGAGCAGGAAGTTCGCCTTGATGACCACACGCTCACCCGCTGCCACGCCGCTGCGGATCTCGACTTTGCCGTTGCCCCGGATGCCCACCTTCACCAGCCGCGGCTCGAAGTGTCCCCCACGCGTGTTGACGAATACGATCTGGCGCACTCCGGTGTCCATCACCGCCGAATCGGGGACGACCACCCCTGCCGACGACGCGACCGGCAGCTCGACATCGACGTACATCCAGAGCTTCAGCGACAGGTCCGGGTTCGGGAAGTCGAAGCGGACCTTGAGCGTGCGCGTCTGGGGATTGAGGTACGGATAGACGTACTTGACCTTCCCGGTCAGCTGCACGCCCGGGTCATAGGCGAGGGTGAGCTTCGCCTCCTGCCCGAGCTTGATCGCGCTGGCGTCGTTCTCGTAGAAGTCGGCCTCGATCCAGACATGCGACAGGTCCGTCACCGTGAACAGGTCCATGCCAGGATCGATCTGCTGGCCCAGGAAAACCGACTTGCCGGTCACCACGCCCGACGCGGGCGCCAAGAGCGTGACGCTGCGCTTGGGCACACCCGTCCTGTCGAGCTCCTGGATGAACCCGTCGGGTACGTCGAACAGCGTCAAGCGGTGGCGCGCGGCCTGCACCATCTGCTCGGCGGCCTGCCTGACCTCGGGCAGACCCGAAGACGCGACCCGAGCGGCGGCGTCCTTCGCGCGTAGATAATCCTGCTGGCTGGCGAGCAGCTCAGGCGAATAGATGCTCAGGATGGGACGGCCCTTCTTCACGGGCTCGCCTGTGAAGTTGACGTAGAGCCTGTCCACCCAGCCCGAGACCTTGGTGTGCACATGGCTGACTCTCTTCTCGTCGGGCACGACGGTGGCCACCGTGCGGATCGTGCGTGCGAGCGTGGTTTGCTCCGCCACGGCAGTCTGCACGCCGGCCAGCTGCAGTCCCGTGTCGCTGATGTCGATAGGGACCAGCCCCGGCACAGCCGACGGCCCCTGCGCGACTTCGTCCGAGTAGACTGGCACGTAGTCCATCCCCATCGGGTCCTTCATCGGGACCGGAGAGGTGACCGTGGGGTCCATGGGATTGCGGTAGTAGAGGATCTTGCGCTCGCCTGCGGGAGGCACCGCGGCTCCGCCGGGCGCTGTCGCGGCTTTGGGCTGCAGCTCCATCCCGCACTTCGGGCACCGTCCCGGCTTGTCGCTCACGACGTCGGGATCCATCGGGCACGTCCAAACCGTCGCCGCGGCGCTCGCGGGCGCGGACGGGTTCGGGCTCGGGCCGGCGGCCTGTGCACGCTCGGATGAACCGGCGGGTGGGGTCTTGCCGTCTTCGATCGGAACCAGCCGCATGCCGCAAATCGGGCAGTCGCCCGGCTTGTCCGAGACGAAGGTCGGATGCATCGGGCAATGGTAGCGAGTGGTTGTACCCGACTTCGAGCACGCGCCCAGGACCAGCGACAGGGTGATGAGAAGCAGGGCCAGGGGCCGCCCCAGTGTCTCGAGAGCCGCCCACCATCGTCGCGCCCGGCACGCCGCGCCGAGCCCGGCTGGTGCTGACTCGTTCGCGGATGAGTACCCGGTGACTGTCATGGGGATCTCCTGTCCAGGGTGCCTGCGATGAGGGCTTGAACCTCGGCCCACGTCATGAACCGCTCGGCACGCCGTCGTGCGAGCGACACTCGCGCGTCGAGCCACAGCCGGTAGTCCTCGATCAGGTTCGAGAAGTCTCCCTGCCCGGTGGTGTACGCGGAGGTGGCGGCGTGAAGCGCTTCCGTGGTCTGGGGCACAATCGCCTGCTCGTACAGGGCGACTTGAGCGTTGTCGCGATCCCACTGCGCCCGCAGTCGCTGGGCAGACGCCCGCTGCTCCGCCTCCGCGGCCGCCATCTCGGCCTGCGCAGCGTCGACCTGGTCGCGCGCCGACCGCACCATCGGATCCTGCTTGTCCCCTTTCCACACGGGCAGCTGCACGCCAAAGCGAGCCGTGAAGACGGGCAGCGCGTCGACCGTGGAGCCGGCGGCCAGTCCCAGCAAAAAGTCCGGCCGAGTCTCCAGCTCGGCAGCGTCGAGCCGATCGCGCGCCGCCTGGATCGCCGCCCTTCGAACTGCTACCGACGGCGACTTCGCCAGCGCCTGCTCCGCGAGGTTGGACGGGACCCGCAGCCCATCCGGCAAGTCTTGGATCACGCCGAAGGGCTCGTTCTGCCCGCGCTCGGCGAGCCGGTTGAGCGTGGCCACGAGCGCCACGCGCTCCGCCTGGATATCGGCGAGCCGCTCGTCGAGACGGTATCGCTCCAGGTCGATCTTCACGACGGCTTCCTGCTGGCCCTGCCCCGTGGCGTAGCGTCCTGCCACGGCGCCCGCGAGGGTCCTGACGAGAATCCTCGCGGCCAGTACGGCCTCGCGCTCGCGGTCCAGGGCGTAGACCTGCGCGTAGGTGGACCGAATCTCGGTGGCGATGGACCACTGCAAGTCCACCAACTCGGCGGCGCGCACCCTGGTTTCGGCCGACGCCGCGCGTCGGCGAGCCGCGCGCTTGCCCGGATAGTACAGCGGCTGCGTGTACTCGATCTGACCCATGCTCATCGGAGCCATGGGCCCCCATGGCTTCCCGACACTCTGATACATGGCGCCGATCGTCGGGTCGGGAAGCGAGCCTGCCGGCTGCACCTCCTCGCGCGAGGCGGCGAGCTTGCGTTGCAGGGCGATGACCGACGGGTACCGCCCGATCGCCTGCCGCACGAGCTCCTCGACCGGCGGGGCGGGAAGGCCGCCGGCGTCGGGCGCTGCGGATGATGTCAGCGACGGAGCAGTTGGCCCTGCGGAAGTAGACGAAGGCGCCGGAACGATAGCGGTCGATGGGGCATTGGGCCCCGCGGTCGTGTCGGCAGGACGTGCGGACGTGAACGCTGGGGGGTGAGTTGGCGGAGGTGGCAGTTGCGCCCAAGCCGGACCGGCCGACAGCGCGAGGGCCACGCCGCAGACCAACGCCGCCCGGTACGGGAACGCCCATCGGTGCCGAGAGGACCGCTGCATGGGTGGCGCGTTTGCAAGCCGTGCGCCGACGAGCGGCTCATGCGCATCGTCGGGGAAAACGGACCCGGGACAGCTCCTCCTCCCGTGCGCTCCGGCAAGTGAAGAATATGCTTCAACCCGATGCGGACTATCCCGCGCGCGGGTGTCCGTTCCGAGCACAGATTCGCCGCGTCGGATCGGTGCCACGACGCCGCGTGCCAGCACGCAACCGGCGCGAGCCTGCGCTTCCCCAACCACGACGGCACCACCTGCTCGACTTGAACCTGCTTTTCCCAAGCGTGTGTGCCACCGGACGTCGGCCGCGGTTGCATGACCGCCGCCCCGAGGACGCGCGCGTCTGCGTGGCTCGCCATGCCGGGCATCGGGCTGATCGTCACGCGACGTCGCAAGCGCTTGTCCACCCACTCCGCTCGGTGTCCAATCGCCTCCTCGAGGGATCCTGTTTGCGGGCCTATCACCGGACATGACCATCCCTTCCCGTCCCGTCTCGATCGCGTCTCGAGCGAGCTGCCCGAGCGTGCGCTCTCGCTCCCGCGCTGCGACCTGCTGCTGCGCATGGGCCTCCATGCCCGCGCCATCGTCGACGAGGTGCCGCGTGTCGCGATCGCGCTGGCACCCAACGTCGGGGGCCGTGCTCGATCGTCGTGCGCGGCGGCGGCTTCGTCAAGCCCCCTGTGTCAGCGTAGTTGTCGCCCAGCCCGAGCCCGCCTCGGGCACGATAGCGCGAGAATGGCTCCAACCGGTGAGTCGCTGCCGACCTGCGTCTTCATGCCGAACTGCATGCCTCGCCGTGTCTGCCTCGCATGTGCACGCGCACGCCGAACGCCCACGAACACGGCCCCGGCGCGAAGGTTCAGGCCGTCCGGTTGAACAGCCTCTGACGGACGACGTGCAAGCCCCCAGCCGCGGCCACCCTGCCGGACTACCACGTAGCCCCTGCCCGAGCGCGGGAGCCCATTGCTTGATATGGTCATGTCCCTGGACCACAACTGAACCATGACCCGGACCAACATCGCCCATGCCGCGCTCAGAACCCGCTTGATGTTGCGCAGCGCAGCGAGCGCCCGGTCCGCGCCGCCGTCGACAGCTCAATCGGCCGAGCCGGGCTTCTTCCTGGACGGGCCCTCGGCGGGAGTCCGACGAGGCTGCGGCTGCAGAAGCCTCTCGGCCTTCAGGGTCCCGCTGCGGATACGTGCGAGGATCTCGGCCTTCGTGGGGTCCTGCGAAGGCTGCGGGGCTTGGGCCGGCGAACCGGGTGGGTCGTCGTCGTCGTCCCTCTCCGTGTCCCAGCCGTACAGCGCCCCAAAGAACCCGTCGGACCCGTCGTCGAACGCATCGTCGTGGACGTTGCCCGACAGCTCTCGGGCAGCGAAGCTCGAGGCTTCACCGGCCGCGAAGCTCGAGGTGCCCCCGTCCGCTCGCACGAAGTACTCCCACGAGTCGGTTCCAAACGTGTGCGGGACGTCGCGATCGCGGACGTCGGCGACGTCAGCCCTCGACGTCCGCTCGGCCAGTCGCTGCTTCATCGACAGCTCCTGCCCCCGCCGGCGAAGCCCTGCGCCGAAGTCGTCGAAGAGATAGTGCAGCCGGCCGCGCTTGCTCGTGAGCCCGAACACGCGCCAGGTGTCTTCGTCGTCCTCGTCGTCCGCGACGGCGACAACGACTTGGTGCGCGGCCTTGACGAGGGCGGCGAGCACGTCGGTCGCGTCGTGCCTTTCGCTGCTCCGGAGCACGACCCAGCGCACCGTTCGGCCTTGCGGGACCAGACGCTCGACGGCGACGCGGTGGATCGTCTCCACGTCCTTGCAGGCGGACAGAAGCACCGAGGGCTGGATCGTTGGGGGGATTCCGAAGAGTATCGCCGTCATTCGGCGGACGATACCCGCCTGTCCGATTGCGGCGCAACCTGCCGAATCGTCCCGAACCAGATTCGGCCTCTTCTACGGCGGCGCGACGGCATGGTGCACGCCGCGATGGTGCCGGGCTTGCGAGCAGCACGAAACGACCTGTCCGGCCTTCGGCGTCCAGGACCATTCCGGCGTTGCTCGGGCCCGCGCTCCAGCGTAACGTCGCGCCGTGCAGGTGGTGGCAGGCGTTCGGGTGTCCTATCGCCTTCCAACTTCGGAGGATCGGATGCAGATGAATACGGGTGTGCGCGTGCTTTGGGCTGGGTGTCTTGGGGCCATGGTCATCGCCCCGGGAATCGTTCACGCAGATGAGCCTCCGCCAGCGGCGCGCGGATTTCAGATGGCATTGCGGACCGGGTATTCGATTCCGATGGGCAAGGCCAGCGGTGAACCGGGAGACGACTTGAGCGAGACATTCTCCGGGCAGGTCCCGATTCTGGTGGATCTTGGTGGAAAGCTGGGGGACAACGTTTTCTTGGGTGGGTACGTTGGCCTTGGCATTGGCGGGGCCGGGTCTACGGTGGGCACAGCCTGCGACAAGTACGCCGTATCGTGCGCCACGGCGTCGTTCCGCCTCGGCGCGGAGCTGCAGTACCATTTCTCACCGGACGAGAAGACCAACCCGTGGCTGGGTTATGGAATCGGGCTCGAGAGCTCAGCCGTCGGCGGAAGCACCTCGCGAGGCGATTTCTCGGTCGCTGGGGTCGGACCGGAGTTTGCGCACTTGATGGGGGGCCTCGACTTCCGATTGAGCAGCGGATTTGGCGTAGGTCCGTTCGTCGACCTGTCCATTGCCCAGTACAACCAGATCCAGGTGAAGGTTCCCGGGGACACAAGCACGCAAAACATCACCAACAAGGCAATCCACGAGTGGTTGACCATCGGTGCGAGATTCGTCTTCTGGCCGTAGGTGTGACACCTCGCGCGACGACCTCGCCGTGGCGTCGATGTACGGCGTCGGCCGTGGCCGTGAGGGTGACCGTGAAGAGTGCGGCTTGCGCGGCGACGAACCTGGATGGGCTCGAGCGATTGCGCGGGCTTCTCCGCCGCGGCGCGCGGTCGCGATGTCGGATCACATGATCCGGTCGCGCGGATCATATGATCCGGCCTGCCAGGTCGGGCTTCGTCTTGCCATGGAGCTTCTCGGGCCCGCGCGATGGTGAAAAGAGCTGGACAAGGCGACCATAGGCTCGCCCTGCGACGTGCTCGCTACTGGCAATAGCCGTCCTGCCGGTAGGTCCCGAGCAGCGACTGGCACTGCGGGGCGTTGTTGAGATCGACGTCCTGGGTAGCTGCCAGAATCAAGGCTGCCACTGCCAACCACGCCGATGTGTTCACCGCAACGCCAAGGGTCGTGGTGCAACCTGTGGACGCCTATGCCCCGACACTTTGAGCGGTGCACGCTGAGCGGCGGAGTGCGGCGTACAAAGGACAGCCGTGCTCGTATCCAATGAGCCAGAGCGAAAAAGGGCCCGGTCAAGCCGTGCTAGAGCACCGATTCCTTGGGGATTGAGCGCAACAAGCCAGAGTGGCACCTGCTTGGTCGCCGGGCCGAAGGCCCGACCTAGCCCCACGTCCCACCCCCCACGCTTCACTTCCAACGCTTCCCACGCGCACGCGCACGAGCACGAGCACGAGCACGAGCACGAGCACGAGCACGAGCACGAGCACGAGCACGAGCACGAGCACGAGCACGAGCACGAGCACGAGCACGAGCACGAGCACGAGCACGCC
>JAJZQG010000273.1 GCA_021847645.1 Myxococcales bacterium | reverse complement strand
TTCATGGGGGAGTCCGGGTGGCACCCAAGGATGCAAGGATGGCGCCTGTCGCAAGCACGATGGCAGGGCGGATGGAACGAAGTGTCGCGGAGCTGCCGGGCGGTAGCGCGTGTGTAGAGGAAGTGGGGCAGCGGCTGTAGGGTGAGCGTGGGCTCGGGCGTTGTGGTGGGGACAGGCCGCGGCGCACGGGTGCCGAGAAGGTTTCGATCAGCGGGTTGGTCACGTTTCGGGGCGACGCAGGCACATGGATAGGGAGCAGGACGACAAGGTCATGGGTGCGAGGATGCTGGCAGTTGCCGAAGCTCGAGAGGCAAGCGCGACGAGCGGGGAGGGGCCCGACGGTCAGATAGCCGCGGCGATCGCGGCCGGCGAGTTGCGCGAGGCCATTGGTTTGAGCGCGCGCCATCACGGTGCGGCCATCGGGCGGCTGTGCATGGCGATGGTCGGCTCGCAGGCCGAAGCCAGCGAGCTTGCCCAGGAGACGCTCGTGACCGCGTTCGAGGCGTTTCGCTCGTACCGCGGTGAGGGCAGCGTGCGTGCGTTCTTGTTCGGGATCGCCCGGCGGGTGTGCTCCCGGCACATCGAGCTTCGCACTCGGCGGGACGCGCGGCTGCGTCTGGTGCACGCTGCGGGGCACGAAGGAAGCGATTCGGCAGAGCTGGCCGCTCGCCGTCAGGCGGCCGAGCGCGCGCGTCAGGCGCTCGATCAGCTCAGGCCCACGGAGCGCGACGCGGTGCTGCTGCGCTTCGGCGGCGAGCTGAGCTTCAAGGAAGTGGCGGATGCGTGCGGCATCGACGAGCCGACGGCGCGCAAGCGCGTGAGCCGTGCGCTCGCCAGGCTTCGCGACACGGTGGGCGTGGAGTGAGGAGTACAGGCGTCATGTCGGACACAACGAACAGCAATCTGTGCCAGGAAGTCGACGAGCAGATGGCGAGCGTGATCGCGGGCGACGCGGACGAGCGCCTGCTGGAGCACATCGCCGTGTGCGATCGGTGCCGTGACGCCAGGCACGACGCGATGCGCGCTCTTGGGCCGGTCGAGGACGCCGGCGCGGACTACGTGCATCCCGATGGCTTTGAGCAGCAGGTGCTCGAGGCGATCGACCTCGCGATCGCGCGAAGCTCCGGCGCCGGATCGACCGTGGCCGAGACCGGGCGGGAGGCGCCGGCCGCGCCTGCCGCGGTGACGCAGCCCATGTCCCCGGTGCCCGACCTTGAGGTGAAGAGCACCGTCGATCGCGCCCAGCCCCAGGTCGTCGAAGACAAGCCCAAGCCTGGCGCCCAAGCACAAGCGTCGGAGCCGCTGTCGTCGGCCGCGCATGAGGCGAGTGACAAGGTGGTTGCGCTGGCACCTCGCAAGCGGGGTGCGACGATCGGCGTGGCGATCGTGGGCGTAGCGGCCATTGCGGCGGCGGCTGCGTTCGCGGTCCACGTGCGATCGGAGCGCGGGCAGAACGCCGAGGTGCATGCCGGTGAGCCGTGGAGCGGCAAGGTGGCCGGGGTCAAGCACGCGGGACCGGATCAGCAGAGTGGGCTGCAGCGTTGCGCGGCCGATGGCTCCGGGTGCGCGCCGATCGTCGCCGGGGCAGCCGTGCCGCCGGGCTCGCTCATCCGCACCGACGCCAGGACGCGAGCTCGTCTGGAGCTGTCGGACGGAACCACCATCGCGCTCGATCGAACCACGGACTTCGCGTTGCCGGTGCAAGACGGGCGCGTGGCCGAGGTACGTCGCGGGCTGGTGGTGGCCGACGTGCAACACCTCGACCAGGGACCGGACGCGAAGTTCGATCTGCCGACCGGCCGCGTCGACGTGCTGGGAACGAAGCTGACGATGACGGCGAGCGAGGATCGGTCGTCGGTCGAGGTGATACGCGGTGTGGTGAAGCTGACCGACAAGCGCGGGGAGTCGGTGACGGTGCGCGCGGGCGAGGAAGGGATCGTGAGCGAGACGGGCGCGCCCAGCGTGACGCCGGTGACCGATCTGTCCGAAGGCGTGGTGTGGAGCGAGCGCGGCGACGTGGAGCAGGGGCCGGACGAGGCCGCGGTGCGCGGGTTGGGCGAGCTGCGGGCGCGCAAGCCGGGCGGCTCCGGCGAGCTCGACCAGGCCGTGCGCTTGACCAAGCACGACGTGAAGATCCGCATCGTCGGATCGGTGGCGCGTACCGAGGTCGACGAGACGTTCTCGAACGACACGGGCAACGTGCTCGAAGGCATCTATCGTTTCCCGCTGCCTCCGGACGCGCAGATCGAGCGTCTCGCGTTGGAGGTCGACGGTCATCTCGAGGAGGGAGCGTTCGTCGATCGCGATCGGGCCGCCGCGATCTGGCGCGGCGCGATCCACGTCGCTGCGCCCAAGGCACCGATGCCGCGCGACGAGATCGTCTGGGTGCCCGGACCGTGGCGTGACCCGGCCCTGCTCGAGTGGCAGCGGGGAGGACGCTTCGAGCTGCGGATCTATCCGATCCCGGCCAGGGGATCGCGCCGTGTGATCCTGGCTTACACGCAGACCGTCCCGCCGTCGGCCGGCGTGCGTCGCTACGTCTATCCGCTCTCCTACGATCCCAGCGGCTCGACCCGCATCGAGGAGTTCAACGTCGATGCCCAAGTGCGCGGCCAGGACCCGTCCTACGGCGTGCGCGCCCGCGGCTACGAGGTCACGAGCCGCAGCGATTCGGACACCGGCGTCAAGCACCTGACCTACAGCGCCCGAGCGTTCGTGCCGTCCGGCGATCTCACGCTGGAGTTCGCGCTGCCCGAAGACAAGCAGGAAGTCACCGCGTGGGCCTGGCAGCCGTCCTCCGACCCGGGATCGACCAGCACCGATGATGCGAAGCGCGACGAGCGTGCGGGAAGCGAGCCCGCGGCCGATGAAGGCTCGGCGTACGTGGCGATCGCGCTGCGTCCCAAGCTGCCGCGCTGGTCCGAAGGCAAGATGCGCGACCAGGTCATCGTCGTGGACGCGAGCCGATCCATGGTGGGCGAGCGCTACAAGCGCGCGGTGAAGCTCGCCGAGACGATCGTCGCCGAGATGGATCGTCGCGATCGGTTCGGCGTGCTGGCATGCGACGTGACCTGTGTGCCGATGGATCGCGAGCTGAGCGCCGTGGGCGGGGACGCGCCGCAGCGCGTGCGCGAGTTCCTGTCCAAGATCGATCCGGAAGGCGGCACGGATCTGGTCGAGGCGGTGCGCAGCGCGCGGGCGCTGGATCGGGACGCCGGCGGCCGCGAGCTGCGGATCATCTACGTGGGCGACGGCACGCCGAGCGTGGGCCCGGTGCGCGCGCCGCACATCATGAGCGAGGTGGCGAGGGTGCTTCCCGCGGGCTCGGGCATGCTCACGGCGGTGGCCGTGGGCTCGGACGCCGACACGTCGTCGTTGGCCGCGATGGCGCGGGGCGGCGGCGGCGTGATGATCCCGTACGTGCCTGGCGAGCGCGCGACCGCGGTGGCCATGCGCGTGCTGGGCGCCAGCTACGGTGTCGCGCTGCGCAATCCCGTGGTGGAGCTGCCCGAAGGCCTGACCGACGTGCACCCCAAGCTCATCGACAACATCCCCGCCGGAGGCGAGACGATGGTGGTGGCGCGCATGTCGGGTGCCACGCTCGCGGGCTCGATCAAGCTCAAGGGACAGGTGGGCGGGGAAGCTTACGAGCAGACGTACCCCGTGGAGCTGTCGGCGAGCGGGTCCACGGGCAACTCGTTCGTGCCAAGGTTGTTCGCGGCGACCAAGATCGCGGACCTCGAGGCCAACCAGGGCGAAGCCGCCAAGCAGGATCTCATCGATCTGTCGAAGCGCTTCGCGGTGGCGAGCAAGTACACCTCCCTGCTCGTGCTCGAGAGCGCCGCGATGTTCCGGGCTTTCGGCCTCGACCGAAACGCCAACGCGCCGTCGTGGAGCGGCGAGCAAGGCGCGGTGAGCAGCGTCGCCAATGGGCTGACGCAGTACGAGGAGTCGGAGGCCGACGCTGAGGACGACAAGGGCAAGGGCGAGTCGTCAGGCGCGGTCGGCGCCGGCATGGTAGGCGGCGCGGCGAGTCGTGCGCCGGCGAAGGCTGCCGCGGAGGCGCAAGGGTATGCGGATGTCGAACCGCGAACCGCCGGGGCTGCAGGCGGCGCTTGGGCAGCTCCTGCCCCGGCCGCCGCCGCGACCATGGCCGCACCGCCTCCGGCACGTCGAGCCGGACCCGCGGGCTGCGCGCCCGGCGATCTGGCGTGCATCATGAACAGCGAGCGCGACGTGCCGCGCGGCCGGGGCTGGATCCCCATGCGTCGCGTCTGGGATCGCAAGGGCTCGGTGTCGTCGGACGACAGCGCGGCGCGCGCCAAGGTCTCCGAGAAGCTCGCGGCCGCCGAGGCCGACGTGTCCGCCAACCCCGACAGCCGCACCAAGCTCGAGAAGCTGCTGGGCTTGTATGCCATCTCGGGCCAGATCGATCGCGCCTCCGAGCTTGCCGATCGTTGGTCCGCACGAGACGCGATGGATCCCGGCGCGCTCGTCGCCCGCGCCGAAATCGCCGCTCGCAAGGGCGAGCGCGCTCGCGCCATCCGCATCCTCACGGGCATGGCCGACCTTCGTCCGGCCGATACCGGCACGCAGAGCTGGCTCGCCGGCCTGTTCGATTCGATGGGAGAGGCCGCTCGATCCTGCAGCTTCCGGATCGCGCTCGCCGAGGCGCGCACCTCCGACGCATCGGTCCTGGCATCGGCCGTGAGGTGCGCACGCAGCACGGGCCGCGGCGAGCTCGGCGCGTCGCTGCTGGGCGACATCGCCAAGGACACGCTGCGTCGCGCGGTCGACGCCGAGCTCGGCAAGACCCCCGCGGTGCCGTCGCTGCGCGGCGACTTCCGCGTGGAGGCCACCTGGGACGCGGACGTGGACCTGGACATTGCGCTCATCGGCAAGAACGGAGAACGCTACTCGTGGCTCGGCGATCCTCGCGGGAAGGTGACCGCGCGCGACGCGACCTCGCAGCACACCGAGGGGCTGGCCCTGTTCAACGCGCCTGCGGGCGACTACATCATCGAAGTTACTCGCGCCGACGGCTCCGGGAGCGGCGTGCCGGTGCGCGGTAGCGTGACCGTCAGCGTGGCCGGAGCCACACGCGCCCTTCCGTTCACTCTCTCGGGCGTGCGCACCGATGTGGGCTCGGCCCGTCTGTTCTACTCCTCGCGCCTCGTTCCTGTCGGCGACTGGTGAAGTCGATTGACAGGCTCTCGCGCGCTTGGCATCAACACGGGACATGACCGACCACGATCCCTCCCACGATAGCGAGCAGCACGCCGAAGCGCACGCCGACGAGCATCACGAGCAGCCGCCTCCGCCCGACGAGCCCAGGACCCCTGCCTGGCTCACCGTGCTCGGTGTGGCCTTGTTCGTCGTGGCAGGCATGTGGTTCCTGGCCACGCGGCCCGATGCAAGAACCGTCGAGGAGCTACGCGCCGCAACCGCCGCCTCGGCATCGGCAGCCCCCTCGGCCATGGTCGCCATCCCGATGCGTGCCAATCCCCAACCGGCAGGCCAGCCGCCTGCCGTCCCGCCCAACCTGAAGATGATGCGACCGGGCCTCGCCAAGCCCAACCCGTAGCCCGTCGAGCGCACAGACCACCCCTCTGCCGGCCATCCGACAGCTCGCCCGCGCGTCGCCCTGCTATTACTGCGGCACGCAGACGCTCGCCGTTGCCGCGGGCGCCGTGCTCGTCCCGATGAACCTGTCCATCGTCACCGCCGACGTCCCCGGGATGTCCGCGCAGTCGTGGTTCTCGACACCGGACTTCGCCACGCATTGCCCGCTCGAGCCGCCGTCGAGGCTCGTGCAGAACGTGCGCATCGCGCCGCTCTTGTCCGGGCAGTAGCCGTTGCATGGCAGCGAGCAGAACCCGCCCGCGTCATACGAGTAGCAGGCGCCTGCGTCTCCGCTCGCCGTGAACGAGCAGGCGGAGCTGTCCTGGCAGGGCGTGCCGATCCAAGGCTGCGGCGGCGGCGTCACGCCGTTGAGCAGCGGAAAGACACTGGTGTCGTCGGCCCCGACGAAGCTGAACCCCGCGCCCTCGAGCGCGGTGAGGATCTCGTCGAGCTTGCTCACCGTGTAGGCGTGGATGTCGTGGAAGAGGATGACCCCGCCGCCGGTCATCTTGGCCTGGTAGACCGTGAAGGCCACGATGTCGTCGCGGTACTGGTCGGGCACGTACTTGAACGTGTCCGGGTGGCAGTAGCCCACGCCGCCTTTCGACGCCGCGTAGCACCAGTCCGCCGAGTCGATGTGCCAGCCCGTTACGTGGTAGCCGTAGGACCGCACGGTCTCGGTCTGCGTGCAACCTGCCGAGCCGAAGGGGAAGCGGAAGAACCCGGGCTGCACGTCGGCCCGGCTCAGCACCTGCAAGGTGCCCTCGATCTCGCTCTTGAGCGTGGAAGCCGAGGCCTTCTTGAGGTCCAGGTGGTTCTGCGAGTGATTGCCCAGCAAGTGCCCGGCGTCTCGCATCTGCGCCAGCAGCGCGTACTGATCGTCGGTGCGCACGTTCTTGCCGTTGATGAAGAACAGCCCCTTGGCGTGGTGCCGCGCCAGAATCTCGAGCACCTTGGGCGTCGTCTCGAGCCTTGGACCGTCGTCGAACGTGAGCGCGATGTGCTTGTTGAAGCCGTTGCGATCCGGGATGACCACGCCCGAGCACCCGGCGGTGTCCGCCTTGCCCGCCGCGTTCTCTTCGGCCGCCGCGTTCCAAGCGTCGATCTCGTCCTGGGTCGGATCGCCGGGCGCGGTGTCATCGCCGCTGTCGGCCGCGCCGCAGGCCGCCAGGATCGGCAGGGAGGTGAGGGGAACGACGGCAAGCAAAATGCGAACTGGGTTCATGGGGCACCGATGGTCTGACAAGCGCAGGGCCATGATTCCGCACGACCCCACGGAATCGGGCGCCGATGTTACGTGGCATTGGCCGAGAAGTCCACGCGCGATGCCCGGCGGCTGCCTTATCGTTGACGCTCCGCGTGACGGCAGGCCCCTTCGCCATGCTGCCAGGTTGAGCCACCCTCCGGGCACAGCCTGACGCGCCTGCCCTGCTGCGCGGAGCCTCGCGTCTACGGACCACCCTTGATTTATCGGCCGCTTTGTCCTGGATCTCGTTCTGCCCGCCGCTTGGCCCCCGCCTTGCAGTTTCCCCTCTTGGGTTCCGCTATCGACTCTCCACCGGAGGATGCGTCATGCGTCTGCGTCAACATCTCCACTTCGGCCCCGGCAACCGGACTGCCCTGGCTCTCGCCTCGATCCTCGGATTGCTCGTCGCCTCGGGCCTTGCCTGTAGTGGTAACGCCCCAGACACAAGCGTCGTGTCCGGCATCCCCGCCGGAGGCGACAACCCGCAAAACGGCCAACTGTCCGTCGACGAAGCCGCCATCACCGGCTCCGTGGCCGCCGGCAAGCTACACCTGAGCATTCCGGTCCACTCCAAGCTCTCCGCCGGTGCCCAGAACACCCTCACCGTCCAGATCCTGTCCGTCGATGCCGCGCACCAGACCTCGTCGGTCGACCTGCCTTTCTGGCTCGATGGCAATCAGTCCCGCACCGTCGAGACCGACCTCGCGTTGCCCACCGATATCTCCCGGCAGGCCGACCTGGTCCGCTACGTCGTGCGCGTGACCGACGGTCAAGCCTCGGGCCTTCAGGTGACCCGGAGCTTGCTATATGTGGTTCCCCGCTATGACCTGCGGATCGACGGCCCGGCCACGCTGGTCAAAGGCAAGCCCGCCGCCTGGAGAGCCCGCACGCTCGATCCGGTGAACGGCCAGCCCGTGGCCGGACAGACCGTCAACCTCACGCTCGCGCAGCAGGGAACCGCCGTGAAGTCCTTGGTCCAGACCACCGGCCCGGCCGGCGACGCGATCTTCGACGTAACGGTCGACAACCCGGGCGACTTCGATCTGAGCGCGTCGACCGCGGCGCAGGGCACGACCGCGCAAGTGAAGAGCGCCGTGACCGTGCAGGACATCGGGCCCAAGGTGCTGCTCACGACCGACAAGCCGATCTACCAGCCCGGCCAGAAGATCTACATCCGCGCCCTGTCCCTCGCCCCGCGCGTCAATACGCCGCTCGCCAACGAGGCCGTGACCTTCGAGGTGCTCGACGGCAAGGGCAACAAGATCATGAAGCGCGCCGGGACGAGTGACGCGTACGGCATCGCGTCCACTACCTTCCAGTTGGGCAACGTGCTCAACCAGGGCACCTTCAAGGTCAAGGTGACGGCCGGCTCGGCATCCAGCGAGAAGACCGTCGACGTTAAGCCCTACGCGCTGCCCAAGTTCAAGACGGACATCCAGACCGACAGCCCCTGGTACCTGCCGGGGCAGATGCTCACCGGTGCGGTCGACGCAGGCTACTTCTTTGGTAAGCCCGTGGCCGGAGGGGACGTGCAGATTGTCGCGTCCACCTTGGATGTGGGCCAGACGGTCTTCCAGACCCTGCAGGGCAAGACCGACGCCAACGGGCGGTTTGCCTTCCAACTGAAGCTGCCGAGCTCCCTCGCGGGCCTGCCGATCGACCACGGCAATGCGCTGGTGAGCCTCGACGTCACCGTCACGGACACGGCCACGCAGGTGGTGGAGAAGACGACCCTGGTGACGGTCGCGCAGCACGCGGTGGACATGGCGCTGGTTCCCGAGTCCACGGCCATCGTGCCCGGCGTGGAGAACAACTTGGAGCTGTTCGTGACCGACCCGCTCGGCGCGCCGTCGGGCAACGCGGCTGTGCAGCTCACCATGCCGGGCGGGGCGAACCTGGCGGCGACCACGGACGAATACGGCTATGCCGCATTCGCGTGGACGCCCGATGCGGCTGCCAATGGGGGGACCGTGGACATCAACGCCAGGGTCATTCCCCAAGGCGGCTCTCCTGTCGCGGAGTCCTTCTCGTTCGGCGTGCAGCAAGGCATGGAGCACCTCGTCGTCAGGACCGACAAGGCGGTCTACAACGCGGGCGACACCGTGCACGTGGACATCATCTCCACGTCTGACGCCCCGCGGGTTTATGTCGATTGGCTCAACGATGGGCAGGTCGTCGACATGCGGACGCTCGAGGCCCAGAGCGGAGCGGCGACGTTCTCGATGGACGTGGATCAGACGCTGCTGGGCAGCAACCGGATCGAGGCGTACATCGTGCAACCCGACGGCAACATCGTGCGGACGGGCCGGACGGTATTCGCACGCAAGGGCGGCTCGCTGGGCGTGGAGCTGACCACGGACAAGCCGACGTACTCTCCGGGGGAGCCGGCCAAGCTGACGTTCTCGGTCAAGGACGAGCAGGGCAATCCGACGGTGGCGGCGCTCGGTGTGCAGATCGTGGACCAGGCCGTGTTCGCGCTGGTCGACGCGCAGCCCGGGCTGCTGAGGAGCTACTTCGAGCTGGAGGACGCGTTCGCCCAGCCGCAGTACGAGATCGAGGGGCCGCGCTGCGACATGGCCAGCACGCTGTACGACCAGGCGAGCTCGTCGAATCCGGCCGAAGCCAAGGCGGCGCAGGAGCGCGCGGCGGCCACCTTCGCCGCGATGGGCGATCACCCGCCCACCGGTCTCGGGCTCGCTACCTGGTCGGGCGAAATTGCACAGGCTAACTCCACGCTTACGACCTTCTACAACGCTCAGAAGGCGAGTGCGCTCCCGGGGCTCAAGAGCATGGTGTCGGCCATCGTCGCGCGGCTCGAGTGGGAAGGCTGCGACCCGACGCAATACTACTGCAGCAACCTGGGCGTGAGCTTCTATGACGAGCTGGCCAAGCGCCTGCGTGAGAGTGTGCGGCTGTTCGACTTCTGGGGCAACGCCTTCACCGCGGTGGGCTACGACTGGAGCAACCCTCTCCAGCTCAAGACCAACGGCCCCGACGAGGTTGCGGGGACGGCTGACGACGCGACCATCACATACTCGTATTCGGATCTGGGCCTCGACCAATACGGTGGAGTCGCCGTGCCCGGCGCCCAGGACAACGGCTGGGGTGCAGCCGACGCCGGCGCCGCGATGGGCGGAGCGGGCGGCGGAGCGACCGGATCGGGCGGCGCCGCGGGCAGTCAGGGAGGCTCCAGTGGCGCGGCGGAGCCTCGCGTGCGCAAGGACTTCCCCGAGACGCTGTATGTCAATTCGGCCCTCATCACCGGCCCCGACGGCAAGGCCACGGTCGATGTCGGCATGGCCGACAGCATCACGGAGTGGCGCGTGTCGTCTCTTGCCAACTCCGCCTCGGGCAAGCTCGGCAGCGGCGTCGACGGCATCACCGTCTTCCAGGACTTCTTCGTCGACGTCTCGTTCCCG
>JAJZQG010000272.1 GCA_021847645.1 Myxococcales bacterium | reverse complement strand
ATGTACCCCCAGCTGAAGCTGGGGGCATGCTCGGTCGGCGACCGTGCGCAGCCTGGGAATACCCAGCCAAGCCCGCAAGCGGGCTCCTCGTGGCGGGCATCACGCGATGCTCGCCGTTTGGTCCTTATCCATGCCCAAGCGTTTTCAGGCACTTGCAGCGCAGCACTGAACACGCTGCGGCGCTTGCCCATCCCGGCTGCCCGCTGCCAGGATGCGCGCGATGGGCGTGTTCCGCGAGGAGCTCTACGAGGAGGTCTGGGCCGAGCCCATGACCACGGTGGCGGCGCGCTACGGCGTGTCCTCCAGCTTCCTCGCGCGCGTGTGCGAACGCCTCAGCATCTTCAGGAGCATTCGGGCCTGGGGAATCGGGCCATGGTGGCCCGATTCATGGCCCGATTCTCGGCCAGCGTGACCATCGACGAAGTATCGGGCCACGGTGGCCCGACTCATCGCCCGATTCTCACGCCACCCGATCATCGCATCACCTCGTAGCGCGTGGCGCGTGCAGCTCCAGTCATGCGCAAAAGTCCCAGCTCGGTAAGGCGCTTCAAGTGGTTCTTGGCCGTGCGGTTGGGGACTCCCATCGCCTGCTGGTACTCGGCCGCCGTCACGCTCTTGCGCGTGACGAGCCACGCCCAACCCGCGCGCTCAGCTTCGCTCAGCTTCGCGAGCACCTTGTCGCCGAGCCCTGTGGTGGCCGACGCCACGTCCGGGTACAGGGTCAGCACGACGTACGGCGCCTTGTAGGAGTACGACGGCAAAGGCAACCCGGCGGTCGATGCGAGCGCGCGCATGGACTTGAGCCCGAGCCCGCGCTCCTCAGCGAGCTTCATCTTGCCGAAGACGAAGTGCATCACCGGGTTGCGGCTCAGCATCGGCGCGTCGAAAGCTTCGAGCTGCTTCATCGTGACCGGTTCGACCGGCGCGCCCGGGCTCATCACCACGACCTTGCCGGGGCTCGCAACGAGCTGGCACTTCGCGCCCTTGATGGAGTAGTCGCGATGAACGAGCGCGTTGACGATGCCCTCGCGCAGTAGCTCGTAGAAAGTCTCGCGAACCTCTGCCCGCTTGGCCGCCGTGCGCGTGATCGGGTTGGGCAGCTTGTCCTTCAGCCATGCGATCGCGTGGTCGGGGGCGTCGACAGCCGGGCCATCGAAGTCTCGCAGCTCCTCTGTCCCGTCATCGAAGTGGAGCGTGCCGAGGAGCCCCGCTTGCGGGAGAAGGATGCGCGGCTCCTTGCCGAACAGCAGCGTACCGAAGCCGGTTGGGACGAACCGACCCTTCTGCTCGACGAGGAGCCCTTGCTGCGAGAGCCGCTTGTGAAACGCAGCGACGTCGCGCGTGCCCGTCTTTCCGAGCACGGCGCGGTACTCCTTCAGAGCTTCGGGGGACAGGTCATCGGTGTCGGCTCCGCGCTGTGCGGCCTCGAACTCCGACAGCGAGGCCGGCTGCTTGCCGCCGCCTTCGCGCGCCGCCGCCGCGCGCACTTCGGCCTGCGCAATGAACTCGCGGTTCACCTTACGGATGCGCTCCTGCAGGTCGCGATCAAAGAGGTGAACCTTCACACCGTGATCCTGCAGGTGCTTGATGCCCTTGCGGTCGACGGTCGGGTCCGGATCCTCGATGCCGATCCAGATCTCCTTGATGCGCGCGAGCGCGATGCGCTCCGCGCAGGAGAGCTTCGGGTGCTTGCGTGAACCAGGCGCGCAGGGTTCCAGTGTGCTGAAAATGACCGCGTCGTCGAGTTTGCTGCTGCGGTGCTTTCGCTCGAGGAGCGTGAACTCGGCGTGGTCTCCGTCGCGTAGTTCGCTACGGCTCGCAGTGTCCGTGGCGCCATCGTTCCAGAGCACGGCGCCGACGAGAGGACTCGCCTTGCCGTCGCCGCGCGGCTCCTGCTTCGACTTGACCATCACATCGACGGCAAGCTCCATGAGCTTCCTGGGGTCGAAGCTCTTGGCTGTCATCAGTCGCCCCTTCGCAGGTGGGGCAAGTCGTTGGTGTCCGCACGCATCATCTCCGACGATGCCTCGCACAGGTCGCCGCGTCACCGCAACTCGATTCATCAGCGGGGACTTCGGCGGCGATGCAGACGGAGGCAGCCGCCTAGATCTTCCTCGTCAAGCCCTTCAAGATGCGCGATCTTGGTCTGCATGGGCGTCAGCGTCTGGACCTTCATGCGACCGCGCGCGGGCGAACTCCGTCCGGTCAGCCAGCGCGCGCTGGACGAGTTCTTCACGGGTGCAGCACGCCTTCCAGCCGACGACGAGGGCTTCGTGCGCTACGCGCAGGTGGTCGTGAACCTAGAGAACCGCCGCGCCGTCGAGGTGCTGCGGGTGGGGTTCTACCAGTACCGCGCTCTCAAGAACGGCAAGGTCGACCGCAAGCACCTCGGCGCGATCATGGCGGCTGCGCCGGAGGCAGCCCTCGGCGCGCTGCGGATCGACGAGCCACCGCCAGGCGTGGTTGCGGCCGAACACAGGTTCGCGAAGCGCCGCCTCGAACACCTGGGCACGTGGAAGCCGACAGAGGACGATCTCGCGAAGCTTCGGGGGCTGGTGAACCACAAGGCGGACCGAGAGATCTTGTAGGCAGGGCGTCGATCATGAGGAACATGCTCCACGTGCGGGTCAACGACGAACTGGCGCTCGACGCCGGCACCTGCGAGATGGCCTCGGACCCGAGTGGACCGGTGTGGATCATTCGGCCGCCGGCGACGACGCTGTTCCACCAGGTGCTCGCGTATCTGCGCGAGAAGCCCGACCCTCCAAGGTGCCCCTCTGGTTCGATGGTCGGCCGCGAAGGCGTCGCCGCTGCGGCGCTGGTCCTCCGGTGGGGGTCGTACCTCGCCATGGTTGCCGACCACGACAAGCCGGTCTGGCCCGAGGTCAACTCGCCGAGCACGAGCCGCATCAGCGACGAGGAGATGGCCCGCATCAACATCGAGGCATCGGCCGCGCTCGCCGGTTGGATCGATCTCTACCGCGCCGACCAAGGAGGGCGCGCGTACGAACAGCTCGTGAATCGGGCTGTCGCATACCTGCCGATGCCCAAGCGGACATCTCGGATGAAGGTCACGGAGATCGCGGCACTTGCGGACCCGGGCTCGCGTCGCAGCTCGTCGATGCGTTTCGTGCATCCCAGGCATCGCGCCTCGAACGCGTGCGCGCGAACGTTGAGGGCCATCCCAGCCGCGTGCTCGCCAACGCGATCGTAAACACCGCGTGGCGCAACGGCCCCGTGGAGGTCATCCACGCGGGCGGATACCGAGGCTATCCGCTTGAGCAGCGACGAGTGACGCCCGCCGAGGAGCGCACCCTCATGGGCTTCGCGAGCGAGCGCCTCGCGCAGGCGATGGCCGTATGCCTGCGGTTCCTTGTGGAGCAACCTCCACGCCCGTGGGTGGAGCAGGTGCTGCCGTACGGCCTCGCGGAGCAGCTGCTCGTCACGCCGTCGGGGTGGACGCTGAAGGAGGTCTCGTGCGACGTGCGGCTGCCGAGATAGGCAACGCGGAGGAGGAGCGCGGCCAGCTAGGGCGCACGTCAACCGCGCTCGACGCCGCGCCGCCGGCTCAGTTCAGCGGCCCGAACCGCGCGACTTCCGCGCGCGCTTCGTGGTTGCGCATCGTCTCCCAGGTGATCCCTTTCCGCAAATCCTGCAAGCAGAACCGCGCTCCCTGGTTGTCGGGAGGATTGAGCGTGAGCACGCGCGTGAAGATGGCGTCCGCCTCCTGTGTTCGCCCCAGGCGCCAACAGCACAACGCCGAGTTGTACAACGCGCGCAGGAACGGCCGGTTGTAGATGGGGCCCCAGAGAAACAGGCCCTCGAAGCCCGTGGGGAAAGACAGCTCACCGATCTGGACGCCCATCTCGTAGTGCTGCAGCGCTCGGTGTGCCGAACGGTCGAACACCAGGTTGCCGAGATGCACGTGAGCGTCGATGCAACGAAGGTCCCGCCGCAGCGCCTGCATCAGCAGGTCGCGAGCACGCTCCGACTCGCCTTGTTCGGCGAGGTCGGCGGCATCGCAGGTGATGTTCTCTTCCGGGTCCTTTGAGTCCGGAAACGCGCCCCACGCGATCGGATCCATGTTGAACGACCGCCGTGGCTTCGCGGTCAGCTCCCGCCACATCGGTGCGTACGGATCGGGATCCTCGTGATTCTCGTAGACCTCGCGCAGGTCCACCAATCCCGTGTCGCGCAACGGCAGCGGCTCCACCCCGAGGCGAGAAGCATCAACGCGTGCCTCGTGGACCTTGCCGCTCGCGTAGGCGTGACCGCTGAATGTCCAGCGCTTGCTCAACGAGAATCGGACGACGTGCCCGGGCACCAGCTCAGCTGCTGCGTTCGTTCGGACCGTGATGACGTTGGCTTCACCACGCACGCGAACGCGCGCGGAAAGCACCCCGACGCTCAGCACGACCGCCTCGATTCGGTCGGGCTGGAGCTGTGCACGCTCCGAGTCCTCGATGCCGAGGACCTCGTTGCGCGCTCGCAGGACATGAACTCGCGCTGCGGTGTATGACTCACCGGTCTTTCGTTGGCGTTCGCGGATGATGGACTTGAGGTTCTTGTGGGCGGTCATTGGCTGCTCCTCGCTACTGCACCGCCCCGGCCCCCGCCCATGGACAATGCAGCACGAAGGTGCACACGACCGACCAGCCGGAGGAGTCTGCTCCCCTTTGCCCCGGTCGTGGGATCCTGCGGGGGAGGAACCATCGGGGTTGGGCGTCGGTGCCGCCCATGTGCTGATCTTGAGGGAATCGTGGCCGCGATGTCAACGAAGTTCTACCGCCGCTGCTTGCGCGGATCGTTCTCGTCTTCAGGCATCGGCCGCGCGCGCGCAACCCGATGGCTCGACCTCGGCGGGACCCGCCTTCACCGGCCCAGTCGGGCCCAGTCCGCGACGCTTGCGATCGCCACTTCGTCCGGCGATTCTGCTCGAGAACGAGCACCGCGAAGCCCGCGGTGGCCGGAAGCAAGACCGCGATGCGTGCGAAGACGAAGAAGCAACGATGTCTCCTGGCCACGATGACCAACGAGCCCTTCCAGCCGGTGCGCCTGTACTACGCGATCCCGGACAGCTCGTTCGTAATCGAGAAGCTCCGGACCCTGACGTGCATGGTCGAAGTGCCACACGAGCGATGCTGGCAGTGGCTCTACGACGCCGAGGCGGCGTCGCTGCGCTTCGCGGCCGGCGGCTACGACGATGTGCCGAGGGAGAGGCGGCCTACTGTACTTGGCCGAATCCGGTTCCCCAGGCCCGGCGGCATGACGCTGCAGACGAACTCGATCGAGCGCGCGATCGCGGCAGCCAGGTTCTTCTCGCCTCGGCTGGGGCCAGACGCAGTGGTCATGCGACTGCGCGAGGTCAACCGTTTTTTCGCCGCGGACGAGGGCCAGCCTGACGCGCTTATGGCCCTGCTCGACCAAGACGTCAGCGTGATCGATCCCCGCGAGGCTGAGGCCGCCCTGCGACGTGAGTTCCAGGGCGTGCGGTCGCCCCAGGACGCAGAACGTGCCAGGGCGGCGTTTCTCGAGAGGAGTGTCAAGGAAGACGTCCCCATGGTTGAGGACTTCCCCTTGGCCCCCGAGGAGGAGACGCCCGACTTCCGGGACCTGGCTAACACGTTGCAGTTCCGCTTCGTTCGAGCATTCGAGCACTGGCGGGGCAACACGCACTTGACCCTTGCCGCGATCATCATGCGCACGGTAACGGAGAACATGCGGGCTCGCAGCGATGGGGGGCAAGGCTCATGACAGCGACCGCC
The DNA here is from genome assembly GCA_021847645.1 of Myxococcales bacterium. Classification (GTDB taxonomy): domain Bacteria; phylum Myxococcota_A; class Polyangia; order Polyangiales; family Polyangiaceae; genus JAJZQG01. The sequence goes on along the minus strand of JAJZQG010000272.1, from coordinate 4,537 downwards.
GCACCGCCGCAGCCGATCATCTTCCTCCTTGGGCCGCCTGGAGCCGGCAAGACAACACTTGGCAGCCGCGCGTGCAAGCAGCTGGGGATCGAGTTCTTTGACGCCGCAGAGTTGGACGCCGCTGGCGACGGCGACCGCCGATCGGACATGGTGCGGCTGTCCGGCCTCGTTGCAGGTCACGCGGCCGATGTGATCGAGCTGCCGTGGCGAATCCAGCACGATCGGCAAGCGCTGGTCCTGGCACGCCGGTCGGGAGTGCTACTGCTATTGTGGGCCCACCCCGAGGAAATGCAGGCGCGGTCCGGCCACGCCGAGCCCCTGTTCACGCCGGTGCCGCGGCTCAAGATTCGGGGCGGTTTCGGCCGACATGGCACCGGCTGCCGTGAGTTCAGGCAGCTCGATCGGACCTGCGGCGAGACGTTGCTTCTCGTGGACCTGCCCCTCGACGATGCCACGCGGGTCGTCAAGGAATGCATCGCCGAGATCCGCGAGGAGATGATCGAAGCGTCGCCGGTCGAGCGCGAAGGACTTGGGGATTGGGAAGGCGAATGGTGCCACGATTACGGTGTGCCTCCCCGCGTGGCGAAGGTCATGATCGACGCGATGGCTCGCTATCTCGCTCACCTCCGAGCCACGGGCACCTCTCCGCGCACGCTGTCGGGCGTCTGCTCCGATCTGAACGCGGCCGGGCACTTGGTTCTGATGTACGACGCGCCCAAGGGGAAGAAAGTTCTCGAGCACTTCGACGGACCACCGTGGGCGCTCGAGTTCGAGCGCAAGTTCTCCGACAGCTCGGCCCTGATCGCACGGTACCGCAGAAACCTCGAGGGCTTCGCCCTGTTCCTGAAGGAGCGTGGAGACCTGCCGACGGACGACGAGCGCGCCACGCGAAGGAGCACGCGATGACCGAGATTCCGTCAGAGTACCGAGGCTGGTGGCGCATCATCGATACCTCGCAGTGGGTGAACGACGGGCTCGACGATCTGGGCCCGGCCGTGCTCTCGCTGACTGGGTACGGCGACCGGCTGCGGATGCACTGCCTGCTCGCCTACGTGAACTGCAAGCGCACCAAGACGGGCGTGTCGTTCACTTGGGAGGGGGCGTGGGAGTTCGACCAGATGTCCGGTTCGGGCCGTGTCACGCTGGGCAAGCACGGCCGGCTCAAGGGCGTTTTCAAGATCGACAACGGCGACTCAAGCAGCTTCGTCGCTGAGCGTACGGAGGAGCCCGACGAGCCGATCCCGCCGCCTCCGAGCTACCGGGACAAGTGGGGCGGACGATGGTGAAGAGCAAGGGCGCCGCGCGAAGCAGAGACGAGCAGCGGTGGGAGCGTGAGCGGCGCGACGAGCACGCGTTTCTCTTCGGCCCCAACGATCAGTTCCTCGGCAGGGTGGAGCGCGAAAAGTGGGACTTCGCGATCTCGATGGCCGGTGGGGACGTCATCGAGGCCGCGAAGCAACTCGACCTTGAGGTCCCTCGCGGCACCCGAGCGCTATGGGGGCGCTCGCAAGAAGCTGCGCTCGGCGCGTACCGAAGCTGGCTGAGGCGCAAGGCGCGGAAGCAGTGACAGAGGGTCCGCGACGCGATCGTCGTCGCGGCGATGGCACCGCTGGCACCCTTGTTCGTTCTGTTGACAACCGAGCGGCAGCCGTGGTCTCTTCGCCTCGCTCAGCCTAGCGCAGTCGGTAGAGCAGGCGGCTGTTCAACCATCGGGTCGCTGGGAGATCCCAGCCGTTGGAACCAGTGCAACGAGGCGACCGCACGACTGTGCGGATCGCCTCTTCGCGTTCCATTCCCGCTGCGCGTTGACGACGCGATGGACTCGCGCTTGAACGCGCGCCCTGTGTTGTCCCTCGCCTTCCGCACCCTCGAGTTCCTGTTCTACCACCTGCTGCTGTCGATCGTGGATCGCGTCGCGCACCTTCCACGCACCACGATGCTGCCCGAAGCAGCGCGGATCTACCGGCAGAACATCGCGCTCAAGGCGCAGCTCGACGCGCTCGAGGATCACCTCGCGCGCATCGAGAACAAGCGCAGGGCGAAGCCTCTCTCCGTGCGCGCGGCGCAGGTGTTCGCGCTGCTGCTCACGCGTGGCGACGACCAGTTCTTGCGGTACTTCTTGTCATCACCCCGCGCGACAATCGAGCGATGGCTCACGCGGTTCCGAGCGCTGTGGGGGCGATCGCTTGGTGGCCGGCCGCGCACCGATGTCGAGGTCGAAGACCTCGTGGTGACGCTGAAGCGCGAGAACCCGAGTTATGTGAGGCTCGCCGATATGTGGAGCTGGCCAGCGCGTACTGCGGAAACAGCGTGAAGTCGAGCGTCCGCCGTCAATGGCGTTGGGAGGCGCCGCACATATCTTCTCGGGCGCAGATCAGAGGTCGTCGAGCCACTGCATGATGTCCTCCCTTGACCGCCAGGAGCCGTCGCCGGGCTGCGCTGGAACGGGCGGAGGACAACGCTTGAGCGCCTCGCACTTCATGGCCATGTCGATCTCGACGTACTCGTTCGTGGTGGTAACGCTGACGTGGCCGAGCCACGACCGGATGACGTTGAGCTCGACGCCCGACTGAAGCATGTGCATTGCTGCGGTGTGGCGCATGGTGTGGGGGCTGATGCGCTTCGCCGCGAGCGAAGGCTGAAGCTTCGCCGTGGCGCTGACGTACCGCTTGATGATCGTCACCACCCCGAAGCGACCGAGGCGTTTGCCTTGCGCGTTCAAGAAGAGCGGCGCGTCCCCGCGCGAGGCGTCGTCCCGTCTCTCGAGGTAGGCGCGAAGCGCATCCACGGTCTCGGGCCAGAGCGGGCATGTGCGCTCCTTGCGCCCCTTGCCGAAGAGGCGAGCATGGGCCGGTGGCTCGAAGCGAATGTCCTCGATGCTGAGCCCCACGGCCTCGGAGGCGCGGGCGCCGGTGTTGTACAGGAGCATGAGCAGCGCGAGATCGCGCGCGCCGAGGCGCGGAGACGGAGATGGAACGGAGAGCATCACCTTCATCTCGTCGCGGTCGATGTACGTCATGCTGCTGGAGACGGTCTTCTTGGTTGGGATCTCCACCACCCTTCGACAGAGCTCGGCGTGGCGCGGATCAATTTCGGCGGCGTACGCGAAGAAGCGGTGGATCGCGGTCAGCCGGCAGTTGCGCGTCGCGGCGCAGTTCTTCCTATCGTTTTCGAGATGGGCGAGGAAGGCCAAGACGGTGGTGGCGTCGATGTCCTCTAGCCGTAGCCGGATGACTTGGCGACCGGCCCGGCGTGCGGCGAAGCTGAGCAGGAGCTTGAGGCTGTCGCGGTAGGCATGGATCGTGTTGGTGCTGACGTCGCGTTGCGCCGCGAGGTAGTCCTCGAAGAAGGCGCGAAGCAGTGTCGGTAGGTTCGTGTCGGCGCTCATGACCGGCCTCCGGTGGGCAGGACGTCACGGGCAAACGCGTGGAAGCGCTCGTTGGCCTGCTCGAGTAGTGCCGAAGTGATGGGGAGGTAGACCTCGGTGTCGCTGACACGCGCGTGGCCGAGGTACGTCGTGAGCAACGGCAAGCGGTTCATCACGTTGTCGCCAGCGCGGTACCACTGCAGAAGGCGCGTCACCGCGAAGGTAGCCCGTAGGTCGTGCAGGCGTGGTCCTCGCGTGTTCGGCCTGCGCAGACCGGCCTGCGATACGACGCGCAGAAACATCGCCTGCACGTAGCCAATGCTGTATCCCGTGCCGCGGCCGGACACGAAGAAGGCATCGTCCGAAGTTTCCACCGCGTTGCGAAGATCGCGATAGCGCCGCAGCTCTTCCGTTGTCCCGGCCGAGAGCGGCACGAGTCGGGATTTGCGAAACTTCGACTGGCGGATCGTCAGCACTCCGCGCTCGAGGTCTACGTCGGGCAGCGTCAGGTGGACCGCTTCCGAAATCCGCAAGCCGGTCGTCGCAAGCAGGAGGATGATGGCGTGCATGGTCTTCGAGCGGATCGGGCACGGATGCTCCTTGATCCAGTCGCGCAGCGACAGCGCCCCGTCGAGCAACGACCGGACCTCGGCGCGCGTGTAGATGTGAGGCGGAGCAGGAGTTCGCCGGCGCGGCCTCAGCGCTTCGCCCGGAATGAAGGTCCCCGGCCTGCGCTTCGAAAGGAAGCGGCAGAATCGGCGCAGCAGATGATATCTAGCGACGCGGGTATTCGGTCCTCTGGACGCACAGGGCGCCAACCACCGCCGCGCCATGGCCTCGTCGATCGTACCCGACGGCAGGTCGGACTCCGCGGACATGCGATCGAGAGCGCGCAGCAATCGGAGCGTGGTCTTGTTCGCGGTCGCGCTGGCCTCGAGCGTCGCTGCGAAGTCCCGAAAGTCCGCGGCCAATGGCCCGGAAAACGTCTTGCCGCTCATGACATCACCTCCGGCTCAAGCGCTACGGTCCTCAGGTCCTCGATGTCTTCAGCGGCGCCCTACGACTGATCCACCCCTCGGCGGGATCCTGATCCAGGGCGCCGCGTAGCTCACCGGTACACCGAGGGCAGGACGCGGCGCGATCGTGATCCACCCGGACGCCTGAGTGCGT
>JAJZQG010000271.1 GCA_021847645.1 Myxococcales bacterium | reverse complement strand
CCCCCATCCCCGGCCCTTCCCCCCGGTGTGGGGCCCCCATCCCCGGCCCTTCCCCCCGGTGTGGGGCCCCCATCCCCGGCCCTTCCCCCCGGTGTGGGGGGAAGGGGGCAAAAAAGCGATGCTCGGGGTTCAACAAGGCAGCAAAAAGGGTACATTCCCCTCCCCCCACACGGGGGGAAGGCCAGGGTGGGGGCTCTCCAAGGGCCCCTCAAAGTACGAGCACGATCATGGATCCATTCGCCGTCCTCGGCATCCCGCCTCGCTTCGACCTGCAGCTCGGTGACGTCGAGAAGCGTTACCGCGACCTGTCCAAGACCCTGCACCCGGACCGCTACGTGGGGCGGCCCGCGGGCGAGCGTCGCATGGCCTTGAACAAGGCCATCGAGGTCAACGAGGCGTGGCGCGCCGTGCGTGACCCGATCGCGCGCGCCGAGGCGCTGCTGCGACGCGGTGGCGTCGATATCGACGAGGCGTCGGCGCCCACCACGCGGCCGGACTTCCTGATGGAGATGATGGAGCTGCGCGAGGCGCTGGCCGAGGCGCGCGAGAAGCGCGACGCCGCGGCGCTGGCGCGGCTGACCCAAGACGTGCAGCAGCGCGAGGAAGCGATCCTGAGCCAGCTCACCGCGCAATTCGACGCCGCGGCCGATGACACCGGCCAGCTCGATCGGTGCGTGGTGCCCCTGTCGCAGCTGCGGTTCGTGCGACGGTTCCTCGAGGAGGCCAGCGCTGCGGAGGAAGACCTGACGTGACCCTTCTGGACATCTTCGACCCCAAGGCTTCTCCCAAGCCCATCGGAATCGATCTGGGCACGACCAACTCGCTCGTGGCGTTCGTGCGCGACGGTCGCCCGCAGTGCATCCGCGACTGCGACAACGACCCGCTGGTGCCGTCGATCGTTCACTACGGCGCGCACAACACGATCATCGTGGGCAAGGAGGCCGGGCGGCTGGCGGCCACGCACCCGCGCGAGACGATCGTGAGCATCAAGCGGTTCATGGGACGCGGTGCGCGCGATCCGGAGACGCGGCGATTGGGGCCGTACAAGTTCGTGGAGCCCAAGGACGACGCGGATGCGAAGGTGGTGAAGTTCGAGGTGGGCGACCGGGCGGTGAACCCGATCGAGGTGTCGGCCGAGATTCTCAAGGTGCTCAAGAAGATGGCCGACGACGAGCTCAAGCGCGTGGGCGGGGCGGTGATCACGGTGCCGGCGTACTTCGACGACGCGCAGCGCCAGGCCACGAAGGACGCCGGCAGGCTGGCCGGGCTCGAGGTGCTTCGGCTGCTCAACGAGCCGACCGCGGCGGCCCTGGCCTACGGGCTCGACAGCAAGAAGAACGGCACGTTCGCGGTCTACGACCTGGGCGGCGGCACCTTCGACATCACGATCCTGTTGCTCGACGAGGGCGTGTTCCAGGTGCGTTCGACCGGTGGCGACAGTGCGCTCGGGGGAGACGACATGGATCGCGCGCTGGCCGAGGTGCTGCTGCCGCAGATGGGATTCGACGCGGGCGGCGATCGTCCGCCCGAGATCGTGCGCATCGCGATCGACGCGGCCAAGAAGATCAAGCACGCGCTCACGGACGAGCAGGTCGTCGACGTGGAGCTGCCGTCCAAGGGCGGGGCGACGGCAACGGTGCGCGTGACGCGCGCTCAGTTCGACGAGCTGATTCGTCCGATCGTGGAGCGCACGGGTGTGGCGTGCCGTCGCGCGCTCAAGGACGCTGGGCTCAAGGCCGCGGACCTGGACGGCGTGATCCTGGTGGGCGGCTCGACGCGGGTGCCGTTCGTGCGCGACTACGTGGCGAAGGTGTTCGGCATGACGCCGCTGGGCGACATCGACCCGGACCAGGTGGTGGCGCTGGGTGCTGCGGTGCAGGCCGATCTGCTGGCGGGCGAGGGCGATCCGGACGAGGTGCTGCTGCTCGACGTGCTGCCGCTGTCGCTGGGCATCGAGACGATGGGCGGCGTGGTGGAGAAGATCCTGCCGCGCAACACCACGGTGCCGGCGGGCGCGCGGCAGACCTTCACCACGTACGCGGACAACCAGACGGGCTTCGAGATCCACGTGCTGCAGGGCGAGCGCGAGATCGCGGCGGACTGCCGGTCGCTGGCGAAGTTCACGCTCAAGGGAATCCCGCCGATGCCGGCCGGGCTGGCGCGGCTCGAGGTGAGCTTCGATGTGGACGCCGATGGGCTGCTGCACGTGTCGGCGCGCGAGGTCAAGACGGGCCTCGAGCAGAAGGTCGAGGTCAAGCCGAGCTACGGGCTGGACGACGACCAGATCGAGCAGATGCTCATGGAGGCGCTCGATCACGGCGAGCAGGATCTGAAGCAGCGCAAGCTCATCGAGCAGCGGGTGGAGGCGCAGCGCATGCTGATGGCGACCCGTCAGGGGCTCGAGGCCGACGGCGATCTGGTGAGCGACGAGCAGCGCGAGAAGATCGGAAAGGCGATGGGCGCGCTGGACGCGGCGTGCGCTGGATCGAGCGTGGGTGCGATCGAGTCGGGGATCGCGGAGCTCGACCGTCTCACGCACGACTGGGCGGGCAAGCGGATGGATCGGGCGATCGCCAAGGCGATCGGGGGCAAGAAGCTCGATAACGTGGAAGGCAGCGTGGCGACGGCCGCAGGTGTCGACGCCCATGTCGCGGCGGAAGTGAAGGAGAGCTGAGATGCCTGTGGTGCGATACAGGAACATGGGCCTCGAGATCGAGGTGCCGGTGGGCACGTCGATCCTGGAGGCGTCGCGCAAGGTAGGAGCGAAGCACGGGAGCGCATGCGGGGGCGTGTGCGCGTGCTCGACGTGCCACGTGTACGTGCACCAGGGGCTGGAGCTGCTGAGCGAAATGCAGGACGACGAGGACGACATCCTGGACAAGGCATTCGACGTGAAGCGAAGCTCGAGGCTGGGGTGCCAGGCGAAGATCCTGAAGGACGGGTTCGTGGAGGTGGAGATTTCGGAGGAGAGCTTGCGGACGTGGGAGGACGAGCACGGGTGAGGGAGAGAACTAGGAACTAGGGACTAGCAACACGGGAATGAGAATGCGAATGGGGACGGCGGGATGAAGTGGAGTGACGCTCGGGAGATCGCGATTGCGCTGTCGGAGAAGTATCCGGATGTGGCGCCGCTGGAGGTGCGGTTCACGGACCTTCACAAGTGGGTGACCGAGCTGGAGGACTTCGACGACGAGCCGGAGAAGTCTACCGAGTCGGCGCTGGAGGCGATCCAGATGGCTTGGGTGGACGAGGTGGAGTGAGGGGGAGAGGGGGCGTGAGGTCGGGAGGCGCGGGGGAAGAAGAGTAGAACGCGGAGACGCGGAGGCGCGGAGGCGCAGAGGGCTACCGGTGCGTGGCTTCGTCGACGACCTTGTCCTTGAGCTCGCGGCCGGCGGATTCGAAGTCGTCGGCGGCCTCGTGGGCGGGCTGGGTGGAGAAGATCGCCTTGAGGTGCTCGTAGGCGGTACGTCGGCCGACCTGCACGAAGAAGAACGTGTAGGCGGCCAGGAGAAGGACCGCGAGCTCGACGGCAGTGGCGACGGCGCGACGGATCATGACGTCCGAGCAGGGTAGCGGAGAGCTGGCGGGTGGGCCGAGTTTGTGGGAAATCGGTGTGCCGTTCGCAGGGAGCGTGACATGCCGATCTACGAGTTCTACTGCAGCCACTGCCACCGCGTATTCAGCTTCCTGTCGTCGCGGGTCAACACCAAGGCGGCGCCGTCGTGCCCGCGGTGCGGCAAGCCGGAGCTGCCGAGGCGGGTGTCGGTGTTCGCGATCGGAGGAGGGAGCCGCAAGTCCGCGGCGGAGCGGGCCGAGGGCGAAGGGAGCGGCGGGCCGGACGACGACCGGATGATGCGTGCGATGGCGGAGCTGGGGCCGCAGCTCGAGAACCTGGACAACGCGAGCCCGCAGGACGCCGCGCGGCTGATGAGGCGGCTGTACGGCGCGATGGGCGAGCCGATCGACGCGCGCACGGAAGAGGCGTTTCGCAGGATGGAAGCCGGGGAAGACCCGGACCGACTGGAAGAGGAGATGGGCGAGGTGCTCGACGGCGAGCCGAGCGGTTCTGTCGGGCAGACGGACGAGGCAACGTCGCTGGGAGCGATGCGGCGGCGGGTGCTGCCGCCGTCGGTGGACGAGACGCTCTACGATCTGGACGAGGAGTAGGCGGGCGGGCGGGGGAACGTCGCGTCACGCGCTTGCCTGCCGCGGCCTGGGGCGTTCACCGCATGGCGGCGGGAAGGCCACGGCAGGCGGAGGTACGCGGTAGGGCGAGGCTCCGCCGAGCCGCGCTCCGGGGGGAACTAGGAACACGGGAACAGCTCGGGAGGGCGAGGCGAACTGGGAAATGCCAAACATGCAATGAGAAATGGGCCGGACGCGTGGTTGAAGGCCCGGTCCGTACCAGCCCACGCCGAAGGCCCATGCGACGGAGGGCCGACCGATCCGAGGCTGCAGGCCCGCGCCATGACGCCGTCACGGGCCGAGGTAGCTGTCCCTTGGGAGACCGCCTTCCCAAAACGGCGACGCTACGAATGTGTGCGTGCGCTTCAGCTGCTCCAGCGATGCGGGTTGGCGTCCCAGTCGGGCCAGCTCCGATCGAACCATTTCGCCTCCCGACGTGTCGTCACCGTCTGCGTCGTCGCCTGAACCATCGACCGGGGCGTCATCCAGAGCGCGTCCCCACCGCTCGTAGACCTGGAGATCGATGGATTCAACGCGCTGGTCAGACTCCTCTATTGCCGGGACGCGGAAGAAGAATCGATAGACATACCGTGCGTCGCCCCGCATGACGTAGTCACCAGCGATCGAGCCCGCCTCGGTCTTCTTCGAATCCTGCGTGATGTACTGGAGCCACTTCAGGAAAGGCATGCTGGCAGAGCACTCCCGCCAAGGTCGGACGAGCCTGCCGACGGCTATCGATCTGTAGGCGCGCGAGATCACGGGATGGCCGTGCCGCGGAGCGTTCCAGCCTGTCTTGGCCTGCGCTTCCTTCAGCGCCTTGTCGAGCTTGACATCCGGGCGCTCCTCCGCCGGCATGCCGGTGTACCGCAAGTCCGCAAAGGGGTCGTAGACCTCGTCCTCTGCGCGTTGAAGCAGGAAGTAGTAGCACCCAAGCGGGAACGACGCGGGCAGCCGAGCGGCAGCCGCTCCCAGGTTCTCGTCGAGCAGCTCGCGGACGAGCTGAACCGGAATTCTCTGCCCGAGCGCGGTCGTGGCGCTCGCCAACGAGCGCAGCTCGCAGATGGCATTGTGGGGTGTCGCATCGCCCAACTTGTAGAACTGCATCGCGAGCGAGAAGCGTTTGGCGGCGTTCTCCACCGCGTAGAACTCGTACCAGCCGCGCGTCGACATGCGTGTCCCCCTTGCCTAGATACTTGAGCGCAAGGCTGGCGCTGGCGCAACCGTTTGCCGGCACTTCGAAGGGCGAGGCTACGCCGAGCCGGGTCGCGTCACGCCCTTGCCTGCCGCGGCCTGGGGCGTTCACCACATGGCGGCGGAAAGGCCACGGCTGGCGGAGGTGCGCGGTAGGGCGAGGCTCCGCCGAGCCGCGTCACGCGCTTGCCTGCCGCGGCCTGGTGCGTTCACCACATGGCGGCGGAAAGGCCACGGCAGGCGGCTTCGCCGGAAAGCCCGGCGTGCCGGGCTCATGGGGCGCACATATGCGCGCGGGGGATCTGGCGGATCCGGCGACCCGGTGGCGAACCGCCACACCCTCACCCGCCCCCTTGTTTCCCCGGACGTTCACGCCGCATCGTCCGCACATCACGCTGCATCGGTGTGGCGGCCGCCACCTCGACCGGGTCCGGATGGACTTGATTTCTCGTCGTTCCTCGCAGGCACGGCGTGTGCTCAGCGACTCGCCATGCAGGGCCTGCTGTCCCCCACCCTGGACTTCGTCTTCAAGAGCCTGTTCGCCCTGCCGGGCAACAAGGACATGCTCATCTCGCTGCTGGCCGCCGTGCTGCGTCCCGCTTCGCCTATCCGCGATATTACCGTGCTCAACCCCGAGCTTCCCAGATCCGCAGCCTCGCTGCGCGGCCTAGTCCTGGACGTGCACGCCGTGCTCGAGGACGGGCGCGAGGTCGACATCGAGACGCAGACCGTGCTTCAAGCCGGCACGCGTGAGCGTTCGCTCTACCACTGGTCCCGCATGTTCTCCGAGCAGCTCGTTCGCGGCGAGGCCTTCGCGGCGTTGGTTCCATGCGCGGCGGTCTTCTTCGTGGCGCGCCCGGCCTTGCCCTGGCCCAGGCTCCATTCCACATTCAGGGTGCTGGAGATTCACAACCATGAACCTCTCTGCGAGCATCTCGAGGTACACTTCGTGGAGCTCACCAAGCTGGATGATGGCCGAGCCGAGAACGACAGTGAACTGGTAGACTGGAGCTCGTTCCTTGCGTGTCGCGATGAAGCCGAGATCGACCGAGCAGCCCGGAGGAATCCGATGATCGCCAAGGCCAGAAGCGAGTTGGAGCGCCTGTCGGCCGACAAGAAGGCGCGCTACCTGGCGCGCAAGCGCGAGGAGTGGCTGCTGACCCAGCAATTCGAGAAGGCCGAGGCGCGACGGCAAGGCGTGCGCGAAGGGCTGGAGCAAGGCAAGCGCAAGGTGCTGCTGCGACTGCTGCAGCGTCGGTTCGGCGAGCTGCCCGAGTGGGTTGCGATGCGGGTCGGTGCAGGGTCGGCGGCCGAGCTCGACGAGTGGACCGAGCGGATCCTGACGGCGCGCGGCCTGGACGAAATGTTCGGGTGATCCCTCTGCGCCTCCGCGTCTCCGCGCCTCTGCGTTGTCTTCTCCCTCACTCCTCCTCCCCGCGTCTCCTCCCCGCGCCTGCCTCCAGCGCCTTGCAAGGACGCCAACGATCCCGCACGATGCGTGGGCAGTGGAGAACGAGGCACCGTCCACCGGCACATCGCGATCGCCCCGAAAGCGTCGTGAAGAGGCTGCCCGCAAGACGCCGCGCGGCAGATGGGATCCCTGGGTCGAGGGCCTGCTCGCCACGATCGTGATCGGCTCGGTGCTGGCCGTGGGCACCGTGCACACGCCGACGTTGATGGTCGTCGCGAGCCTGTCGATCGGCACGTGCGTGCTGGCGATGCGGATGTACCGTCGCGAGCAGGGGCACTGGCCCGTGACGCTGCCCGCGGTGGGCATCGCGGCGCTGGGCGTATGGACCGCGCTGCAGGCGGTCCCGATGCCGGCGTGGCTGCTGGCGAGGATTTCGCCAAACAACGCGGTCGTGTGGGCCCACGCGCTCGATGCGCTGGGTGAGGCCGGGCCGTCGTGGGTGACCCTGTCGCTCGATCCCGGCGCGACCTGGATCGAGGTGCTCAAGGCGATCACCTATGTGGGCGTGGCGACCACGGCCGCGGTGGTGTCGTCGCGACGCGGGTCGGTCTTCGGCGTGGCGCTGGTGTTCCTGGCGGCGATCGCGGCGGGCCTGACCACGGTACTGCACGGCCTGGCGGGCATGGACAAGGTGTTCGGGCTGTACGCGCCGGTCAACCACTTTGCGCCCTGGCACATCGGCCCGCTGCTCAACTCCAACCACCTGGCGGGCTACCTGAACCTGGGCGCGCTGTGCGGCCTGGGGCTGCTGCTCATGCAGCGTCCCAAGGTCCACCCGGGCATCATCGGGGTGGGCGTGGCCGGTGTGGCCGCGGTCAGCGTGGCCGCGGCCTCGCGCGGCGCGATCGTGCTGTTGCCCGTCGGCATGGCGATCACGGTGCTGCTGCTGCGATCGCGCTCGTCGCGGCACGGAGGCTCGGTATCGCGGCGCGCGCTCAACCTGCTCACGCTGGTCACGGCCGCGGGCACCATGGTGCTCGCCGCGCTGGGCATGACCACCAGCCAGTGGGACGAGCTGGCGTCCAAGGACCTGAGCAAGCTCGAGATCCTCAAGTGGGCGCGGCCGCTCATCAAGGACCACTGGCTGCTGGGCATCGGCCGCGGCTCGTTCGAAACGGTGTACCCCGCCTACAAGACCATGTCTGGCTACGGACTGTGGACCCACCCGGAAAACATCGTGGTGCAGTGGGCGTCGGAGTGGGGCGTGGTGGTGGCGCTGCTCGCGGCGGCGTTCTTCGTGTGGCTGATGCGCCCGAAGCGTCTGGGCGCCACGCGCAGCGCGGTGGCGGCCGGGGCATGGGCCGGCATCGTGGTGCTCGTGGTGCAGAACGCCGTGGACTTCAGCCTGGAGATGCCGTCGGTGGCGATCGCGGTGGTGACGCTGATCGGCTCGTTATGGGGCGACACGAACCGTCGAGGCGTGGAGTCGCTGGGGAAGTCGCGCCGCGCGTGGATGACCGCGGGCCTGGGGGAGCTGTGGGGCCGTGTTCGCAAGAACATCGCGGTGCGCCGCGGCCTGCCGGTGGGTTACGTGATCGCCGGCGTGTTCGTGCTCGGGATGGTGGCCTCCCAGGGCATGCCGGCGGCCGAGGTGATGCGCGAGCGCATGCACGAGCTCGACAAGGGACCGACGATGACCAAGGACGAGTTCCGTCCGATCGTGCGCAATGCGATGCTGCGTCATCCGGCAGACCCGTACTTCCCACTCATCGGCGCGGTCTGGGCGCTTCGCTCCAAGCAGGACAATCCCATCCCGTACGTGCAGCGGGCGCTGGAGCGATCGCGCGTGTATGGCCGCGCTCACCTGCTCATGGCCGGGATCCTGTTCGCCCAGCACGTGGACAACCAGGCGCTGCTCGAGCTCAAGTTCGCCACGCGCGACGACCCGTCGGTCATCTCGGCAGCGGTGGCGCTGGCGATCGAGCACACGCAGGATCACGACGATCTGGAGCGGATGGTGCCCGAGGGGGACGAGGGCGCGCCGGTGCTGCAGACGCTGGGGGCGTGGCTGCACGGGCGCAATCCCGCGGCAGGGCGTCAGTTCGACGAGGAGGCGGTGCTGCGGGACGGCACGAGCGTCGACTCGCGGACGAGGCTGGCGCAGGATCTGCTGGCAGAGCTGGGCAAGGGCGATCAGTCGGTGGTGTGCGGCGCGGCGGAGGCCAAGCGCAAGTGCGTGGAATGGCTGGACCAGGACATCGCGGCAATCGCGGAGATCGCGCCGGATCGATGCGGCTGGGCGCTGCTGCGGTCGCAGATGCTGGAGGTGCAGGGCCAGCCCGCGGAAGCGGACAAGGTCTTGCAGGACGTGTGCGACCGGGTGACCGACCGATTCAACTGCGTGCGGGCGAGGCTGGACCTGGCGGTACGGCGAAAGGATGGCGGGCTGGTCGAGACGCTGGTCAAGCAGGTGGCAGCGCTGGGGTGCACGAGCAGTGCGGAGTGCGCCAGGACCAGCGTATGGGTGGGAGACTTCGAGACGGGGATCGGGAACCTGGGGGCCGCGGCGACGGCGTACGAGCGAGCGACGCAGCAAGACTCGTCGAACGCGGATGCGTACGTGAGGCTGGGCAGGACGTCGGCCACGCTTGGGATGTGGGCGAGGGCGATGCGGGCGTTCGAGCGTGCGGTGAAGCTGCGGCCGGGGGACGCGGGGCTGGAGCAGGAGCTGGAGACGGCGAGGACCAGGGTGCTGGTGGTGCGGTAGGGGGAGGCGGCGCCGAGCCGGGTTGGGCCGCCCTTGCCTGCCGCGGCCTGGTGCGTTCACCACATTGCGGAGGAAAGGCCACGGCAGGCGGCTTCGCCGGAAAGCCCGGCGGGCCGGGCTCGGGGGGCGCTCATGTCCGCCCGGGGGCGAGGCGACGCTGGGGCGAGGCGCCGGCGGATCTTTCTCGCGCAACAGATCGCCCTGCCTGGCCGATGGGACCGCGGATCCCATGGCGAGCATGACTCCCCACAACGCGTTCTTCCGAGCCTCGTTCGGCCAGGCCTGGATCGCGGCTTCGCTGTTCCGCCGCGTGCTTCCCGAGCCACTGGCACAGCGCGTCGACTTCGCCTCCCTGTCCCCCCGGCAGGAGCACTTCGTCGACCCGAAGCTGGCGCACCGGGAGACAGACCTGCTCTTCCGCGCCCAGATCAGCGGCAAGGACGCGTTCATCTACCTGCTGTTCGAGCACCAGAGCAGCGTGGATCGGATGATGGCCTGGCGGGTGCTCGAGTACATGGTCCGCATCTGGGGGCACTGGCGGACCGGACAGCCCAAGGCCAGGACGCTGCCCCCGATCATCCCGGTCGTGCTGTACCACGGCCGGCGACCCTGGAATGCACCGCAACGCTTCGAGCAGGTCGTCGCCGAGCTCGACCCGGGCGTTGGGCCTCACGTGCCGTCGTTCTCGTACGTTCTGTGCGACCTGCACGGCATGAGCACCGAGCAGATCGCAGGACTTGCCGCAGCGGCTTCGGTCAGGTTGTTCTTGCTGGTGATGAAGCACATCCACGACCCCCGGCT